>JAGAHK010000346.1 GCA_017627115.1 Bacillota bacterium
AGCCGCACAAATCCCGTAGGGACGGCGTGAATGTAAACATTCGCGCCGCATGAAGTCTGCATACTCTACAGACTTGCAAGTGTATCTTTGATGCACGCAGACAAGTCTGCTAATTGGCAAAAAACCTGTTTTTTGCCAGAGCGTGGAGCTTAATGCGACACCCCCTTTTATTTTGTGAAGTGAGTTGCTCTTTTTTATCAGCCAAGTGTTATATGCATAGGAAGACCGTCTACCATGTAAGGCTGAACTTCGCCCTGGATAAGAGGCTTCATATAGTCTATGGCATCCTGTGAAAGTGCTGTGCCGTCATTGATGATCCATTCCTTGGGAACAGTCTTTTCAACATTTGCGATAGCATTAACATCATAGATGCTTGTACCAACAAGATAAGGCTTGTTGGAAACTCTTTCAAATACGCCTACCTTGCCTGTTTCGCCCTCTGCTGCAGCCTTAACTGCGACAGCACCGATAAGGAAAGCTTCTGTAACGTCGGTAAGTGAACCGATGTGGCTTGCACAGCGCTGAATTGTGCTGAATTCGATAGGACGTGTCTTGCAGCCGATTTCGCCCGAAAGAAGATTTGCAAGTGTGCTTGCAGTACCGCCGAGCATCTTGTGACCAAAGCTGTCAACCATTGTGCTTGATGCTGCGCTCTCGCATACATATTTGCCGTCTGCTGTCTTGATACCTTCAGAAACGCAGACAACTATCTGCTTTTTATCTTTCTGGATATCTTTTACCTTCTGAACGAATTTATTGATATCGAAAACAGTTTCGGGAAGATAAATAAGGTCTGCACCTGGGCAGTCGGGACCCTTTGCAAGTGCGGAAGCAGCTGCGAGCCAGCCTGCGTTGCGACCCATTATCTCGATAACGGTAACGATATTAATAGGCTGAACATAAGCATCCTGGATTATTTCTTTAACTGTTGCGCCGATATATTTAGCGGCAGAACCGTAACCCGGTGTATGATCTGTAACTGCAAGGTCATTGTCGATAGTTTTGGGAACACCCATAAAAGTAATATCTGTGATGTTCTTGACTTTTGCATATTCGCTTAACTGCTTTATGGTATCCATAGAGTCATTTCCGCCAATGTAGAAGAAATGCTTAACATCAAGTTTTCTTAAAACCTCGATTATACGATCGTAGGTCTCGGGGCTCTTTTCGTATGTCGGCAGTTTAAAACGGCAGGAACCGAGATAAGCCGACGGAGTTCTCTTTAAAAGCTCAACTTCAAAGTCACCCTTGATATATTCGCTCATGTCGATATATCTTTCTTCAAGCAGACCCTCAATACCGTTGCGCATACCGTAAACAACGGGAGCGCCAAGCTGCTTTGCTGTTTTGAATACACCCGCAAGGCTTGAATTTATTACCGATGTGGGACCACCCGATTGTCCTACGATCACATTACCCATTTTCATTGTTATCTACCCCTTTCGTGGTTAATATTTCCTTTAGTATAACACTTTTTTATACATATTTCAATAGCAAATAAAAATTTTATAAAAATCTTTTAAAAGATTTCGACAAAATAACCCTTGATTTATATTGCTATACATAAAATTTGCACAAGAAAATCATTCAAGAGGTAAAGTCAGTGATATACTCTTCACCATATTATCACTGTTGCTTATATCAAAACTAAAATGCTCCCACGCAGCATTATCCCCGCCTTTAAAGAAAGCATATAATTTTCTGTCAATCTGTTTGTTATCTTTTTACATATTATCGCAATAAGAAAAAAATGATACCGCAAGCGAAATTCCAAAACTTATTCCGATAACTATCAAGGAAAAATATGTATCGAAATTTTCAAGCTTTTCGATAATGAACAAAGGTAATGTCGAAACAGCTGTTTCGGCGGCAAAAATCGGTATATTTATCATACTTTTGTTATTTTTTGCTGCCGAAGCCCCGAAAATCACCGAAAGAACGATCAACAGTATTACGATAAATAAGCCGTATTTTAAAAAGAACACAAAATAAATATCGGTCAATGTATTGAAAATAAAGCCGCTCTCTTCAACGATAGGCGGAAGAATATCAACAATTGCCGCCCATATTGCCATAAGTATCATATCAA
>JAGAHK010000347.1 GCA_017627115.1 Bacillota bacterium
CGGTAACAAAGATAGTCGGGGACGAAAGCGGCAATATTAAAGAAGTTCATACCGTAAAGGTAGATTGGGTCAGTGAAAACGGCAGAATGACCCCTCGCCCCATAAAGGGAACGGAAAAAGTGATGCCGTGTCAGCTCATGCTGCTTGCAATGGGCTTTACAGGTCCCGAAGATACGCTTATAAAGCAGCTTTCCCTTGAGACGGATGCAAGAAGCAACATAAAAGCGGAATACGGCAAGTTTGAAACAAGCCTTAAAGGCGTATTTGCCGCAGGTGATGCAAGGCGCGGACAAAGTCTTGTGGTTTGGGCAATACACGAGGGACGTGAGGCGGCAAAAGCTGTTGACGAATATCTGAAGGGGTGAAAAAATGTCGGATCTGCATGAAGAATGTGGGGTCTTCGGTATCTATGACCCGTCGGGAGACCCTGCCGCCACAACATATTACGGTCTTGTCAGCCTGCAGCACAGGGGTCAGGAGGGCTGCGGCATTGCCGTGAACCGTGACAGAGAGATATTTCATTATAAAGATCAGGGGCTTGTGAACGAAGTCTTTAACGAGGAGATACTCGACAGGCTGAAAGGCAGAATGGCGATAGGTCATGTGCGGTATTCAACCGCAGGCGGTAAAACGCGCGAGAATGTACAGCCCCTTGTTTTAAGGTACATAAAAGGCAGTCTTGCCATAAGCCACAACGGCAATATCACAAATACGGCCGAGATAAAGCATGAATTGGAGCATAACGGCGCTATATTCCAGACCACATCCGATACCGAGATAATAGCTTATCTTATTGCGAGGGAGCGTATAAACACCCCGTCCATAGAAGAAGCCGTCAAAAAGGCTATGCAGAGACTTAAAGGCGCATTTTCGCTTTTGGTGATGAGCCCGAACAAGCTTATTGCCGCGCGCGACCCTTGGGGCTTTCGACCTCTTTCTATGGGGAAACGCGACAGAGCGATCGTTTTTGCAAGCGAGACCTGCGCCTTTGATGCAATAGATGCGCATTTTGTAAGAAATATCCTGCCGGGCGAGGTAGTTACCGTTGAAGACGGGAATATCCGCACAGATACCGAGCTTTGCGGCAATTCGTCACATCTTTGTATATTTGAGCATATATATTTTGCACGCCCCGACAGTATTATCGAAAACGAGGTCGTGCATGAATGCCGAAAGCGTGCGGGGGCGTTCCTTGCACAGCAGGCGCCCGTAGATGCGGATATAGTGATAGGTGTACCCGACAGCGGTCTTTCTGCTGCGCAGGGATATGCCGAATACAGCGGCATACCCGAGGATACGGGCTTTATAAAAAACAAGTATATTGCAAGAACTTTTATAAAGCCGACACAGAATTCCCGTGAAACGGCGGTCAAAATGAAACTTAATGTGCTTAAAAGCGCAGTCGCGGGCAAGCGTGTGGTCATGGTCGATGACAGCATAGTCCGCGGCACGACCAGCGGCAGAATAGTGAAAATGCTGCGTGATGCGGGTGCAAAAGAAGTGCATGTGCGCATAAGTTCGCCGCCGTTTACGCATCCCTGCTTTTTCGGCACGGATGTACCGTCGGGTGACCAGCTTATAGCAAACAGAATGAGCATTGAGGAGACGGCAAAATACATAGATGCCGATTCGCTTGAATATTTAAGTCTTGAAAATCTGAAAAAGATCGCTCCCAACAGCAGCTGCGGCTTTTGTGCCGCCTGCTTTACGGGAGAATATGCGGTCGATGTGGAGCATTTGATTAAACAAACTAAGGAAGTACCCCGCTTCTAAAGCGGAGGTGCTTACTTAAAATTCAGTGGGAGTCCAAGCTCCCACTGAATTTGGAATTGCTTGCAATTCCGTTGATTATGAGTATGTAGCAGAAATTTATTTCTGCGGAATACGAATATCATTGATTAATAAATCGCAGAAAGGAGTATTGTATATGAGATTTACCAAAATGCAGGGCTGCGGCAACGATTATGTTTATATAAACTGTTTTGAGGAGAAAGTAAGCGACCCTTCGGCGCTTTCGGTAAAAATAAGCGACAGGCATTTCGGCATAGGCTCGGACGGTCTTGTGCTTATCTGTCCGAGTGAAACAGCCGACTGCCGTATGCGTATGTTCAATCCCGACGGCAGCGAGTCCGAAATGTGCGGCAATGCGGTACGCTGTGTTGCAAAATACGTCTATGACAGGGATATAGTACATAAAAAGAATATCTCCGTCGAAACTCTTGCAGGCATAAAATATATAGACGTACAGACGGACGAAAATGATAAAGCCGTTATGCTTACGGTGGATATGGGCGCACCCGTGCTTGCACCTGCGGAAATACCCGTTGTTTCCGAAAGTGAGCCCGTGACAGACCTTGTATTGTCGGCTTTCGGCAAAAGCTTTGTTTTTACCTGTGTTTCAATGGGAAATCCCCATGCGGTGACTTTTATTGATATTCCCGTAAAGGATTTTGATGTTGAAAAGTTCGGAAAAGTTTTTGAAACGGATGAGCATTTCCCCAAAAAGGCAAATATAGAGTTTGTTGAAGTCGTTGACGGCACACATCTTAAAATGCGGGTATGGGAGCGCGGTACGGGTGAAACGCTTGCCTGTGGCACGGGGACCTGCGCAACTGTTGCCGCTGCCTGTCTGAATAAGATCTGTCCGCACAAAAAAATTGAGGTAGAACTTTCAGGCGGTAAACTTATGATCGAATGGAAAGAGACGGACGGACATATCTATATGACAGGTCCTGCGCAGTTCAGCTTTGACGGAGAATGGATGAGGTGAAAATATGAAGCTTAACGAAAACTATTCACAATTAAAAGAAAGCTATTTGTTTAGTGAGGTGGCAAGAAAGGTCGGTGCATTTCAGGCGGCAAACCCCGATAAAAAGGTAATTCGCATGGGTATAGGCGATGTTACGCTGCCGCTTGCGCAAACGGTTATAACCGCGCTGCATAAGGCTGTTGACGAGATGGGCACAGCGGCAACTTTCCGCGGCTACGGTCCCGAACAGGGCTATGATTTTTTAAGAACTGCCATAAAGGATTATTACAAGCAGGCAGGCGTTGAAATAGACATTGACGAGATCTTTGTTTCGGACGGCGCAAAGTCCGATATTGGCAATATTACAGACCTTTTTTCAAAAGACAACACCGTGCTTGTTCCCGACCCTGTTTATCCCGTTTACGTTGACACCAATATTATGAACGGACGGAATATGCTCTATATGGACGGCAATGCACAAAACGGCTTTCTGCCAATGCCAAATAAAAATGTCAGAGCCGATATTATTTATCTTTGTTCGCCCAATAACCCCACGGGAGCTTGCTATACAAAAGCACAGCTTAAAGAGTGGGTGGATTACGCACTTGAAAATAAGGCTGTTATCCTCTTTGACTCGGCTTATGAAAGTTTTGTTTCGGATAAAGAGCTTCCGCGCAGCATTTATTCTGTGGAAGGTGCCAAAAAATGCGCCGTGGAGTTTTGTTCGCTTTCAAAGACGGCAGGCTTTACGGGTCTGCGCTGCGGTTATACGATAGTGCCCAAAACAATAGAAAGTGAGGGTTTGAGTCTTAATAAAATGTGGTTAAGACGTCAGACAACAAAGTTCAACGGTGTGCCTTATATAGTGCAGCGTGCCGCAGAAGCTGTTTTCAGTGAAGACGGCATAAAGGAGACCCGTGCAATGGTTGCACATTACAAACAAAATGCGCAGATAATTGCAAAAACTATGGAAGAAACGGGCACAAGATATTTCGGCGGCATAAATTCGCCGTATATATGGTTTGAATGTCCTTACAATATGGACAGTTGGAGCTTTTTTGACTTTATGCTCGATAAAATTGCCGTTGTAGGTACTCCGGGCGCAGGCTTCGGCAAAAACGGAAACAACTTTTTCCGCCTGACTGCCTTTAACAGCAGGGAAAACACCGTAGAGGCTATGGAACGCTTTAAATCATTGACTAAATAAAAGAAGGGTGGAGCATTAAACTCCACCCTCTGGCAAAAAACAGGTTTTTTGCCAATTAGCAGACTTGTCTGCGTGCATCAAAGATACACTTGCAAGTCTGTAAGGTTTGCGGACTTTGTCCGCTCCTCGCACGGGCAAAGCCCGCACTGCGGATTAAAGCC
>JAGAHK010000348.1 GCA_017627115.1 Bacillota bacterium
AGAACGCCCGTAAGATCTGCAAAAGTCTTGATCTCGGTATTTTCTGTTGCACCGAGTGTCTTGATATAGTCTGCAAATGTAGGTGCATCAATATTGAGTGCCTTGTCGGGACGGAAAGCGGGATAAACCTTGAACGCCTTTTCGTCTGCCGCTATCTTCTTGTGCCATTCAAGCGAATCTGCAGGATCGTCTGTTGTATTGATAGCTGCAACATTGCTCTTTTTGATAAGCTCACGTACCTTGAACTCGGGCTTTGCAAGCATTTCGTTTATCCGGTCATAAATTCTTCTTGCGGACTTCTTTGTCAAAGGCTCGTAAATGCCGAAGAAACGCTGAAGTTCAAGATGTGTCCAGTGGTAAAGAGGATTACCGATAGCATACTGGATGGTTTCAGCCCACTTTTCAAATTTTTCGTAGCTGTCAACATCCTTGCCCGTTATCTTCTCCTCGGGGATACCGAGTGAACGCATGGCACGCCACTTATAGTGGTCGCCGCCAAGCCATACTTCCGTAATATCCGAGAAATTCTTGTTCTCGTAGATCTCCTGCGGATTTAAGTGGCAGTGGAAATCATAGATAGGTTCGCTCTTTGCATATTCGTGAAAAAGCTTCTGTGCTGTTTTGGTCTTTAATAAAAAGTTTTCGTCAATAAAGCCCATTGTTATTACCTCCTAATTAGCCTAAAGGCATTTATTATTATAATGTTACACCGTTTTTGAAGATAGCTATTTCTCTGTAGCCGTTTATCTCGTTCTTTGTCTTTACTCTGTCGGATGCAACATCAAGAATATACTTGAAAAATTCTTCTGCATAGGAATCCATTTCCTTATCAATGATAAGTCTTCCTGCGTTCCAGTCTATCCAATTGGGTTTTCTGGTCGCAAGATCATCATTTGTAGCTATCTTTACGGTAGGCACGGGTGAACCGACAGGTGTGCCGCGGCCTGTAGTAAAGAGGATAAGGTGGCAGCCGCTCGCCATCATGCCGCTGATAGCAACAATATCGTTGCCGGGACCCTGAAGCAGACTCAAACCGTCTGCAACAGCCTTTTCGCCATAGAGAAGAACACCCTTTACATCAGAAGTACCGCCCTTTTGAGTACAGCCGAGAGACTTGTCCTCCAAAGTGGTTATACCGCCTTTTTTGTTGCCGGGTGACGGGTTCTCGCCAACAGGCTCGCCGTGGCTTATGAAATATTCCTTGAAATTATTTACAAGCGAAACCGTCTTATCGAAAAGCTCTCTGTTTTCGCATCTGTCCATAAGGATAGTCTCCGCGCCAAACATTTCGGGAACTTCCGAAAGAACGGTCTTGCCGCCGTTTGCAACCATAATATCGGATATACGTCCTACAAGCGGATTTGCGGTAATGCCGCTCAGGCCATCGGAACCGCCGCATTTAAGACCGATAACAAGTTTGCTTGCAGGTACTTCTTCCTGCTTGAACTGCTGCGCATATTCAACAAGCTCGCCGATAACATCAACAGCCTCGTTAACTTCGTCACCGTGTTCCTGGCAGATGAAGAACTTAACTCTGTCATCGTCCCATTCACCGAGTACTTTCTTGAACTCGTTCATATTGTTGTTTTCGCAGCCCAGGCTTAAAACAAGCACGCCTGCCGCATTGGGATGTCTTACCATACCTGCAAGGAGCTTCTGTGTGTTTTCGTGGTCTTCGCCAAGCTGTGAACAGCCGTAGGGATGAACAAAGTTGTAAATGCCGTCCACCTTGTCGCCGTATTTTGCCCTTGCCTTTTCAACAATAGCATTTGAAACGCCGTTTACACAGCCAACGGTATTTACCACCCATATTTCGTTTCTGATACCCACATCGCCGTTTTTGCGCACATAGCCCATAAAAGTCTCATTGCGTGTAACGGGTATGGGGTTGAGCTTCGGCTCATATGTATATTCAAGTGTGGAACTTAAATTCGTTTTAACATTGTGCGAATGTACCCATTCGCCCGGCTTTATCGTTGTGGTAGCATGACCGATAGGATAACCGTATTTGATGATATTTTCACCCTCGGGTATCTCAACTATCGCCATTTTATGACCTCTCGGTATATCTTCGGCAGCGGAAACGCCCATAGCGCTCTCGCCTTTTTTGATACCGTCGTCATGGATAGCAACAACAACATTATCGTTAGGATGTATTTTTATATATTTCTCCATATCAAGACTCCTTTATAGGGGTTTTGGGGTGCAGCATCACGCTCCACCCCTTTTAATTACGCGGGTGATGTTCCGAAGGAACTCACTCTTTTTGCTTATGTGACTTACAGTTAAGCTCGCGTTCGGTAATAAAAATAGCCAAACCAAGCTTAAAACGCTAAAATATTTTCAAGCCTTAATTATTTGATAACTTCTGCAACAACACTCTTCACATCGCCGTTAAGCAGGTTGTAAAGGTGATCTGTTACGATTGCAGGGAAGTCACCGAGTTCTGTGTTGAGGTCGGCACCAAGCCAGAAGTCCTTATTGCCGCAAGCCTTCTTAACAAGTTCAGCAACCTGCGCCTTATCGGAAGCATCAACGCCTGTCCATGCAGCCTTGTAGAATTCAAGCACTTCTGCGCTGTCCTTGATGAAGTATTCTTCGTCGCCTCTGTGACCTACAAGAACGGGCACCTTCATAGCATCGCCGATCTCGCGGATCTCTGTGCCGCGGTAGAAAGCAAGGTAAGCAGCAAACGAGAATGTAAGGATCTTCGGAAGTTCCTTCTTCTGTGCATAGTATTCCTGTATAGTATGAAGAACACGAGCCTCAAACTTTGATGTAGAGTTAAGAGAGATATCAAGAAGCTTGTGGTCGATGAACGGGTTTTTAAATCTGTCGAAAACTGCATCTGCAAAGCCCTTGAGGTCGTCATGTGTAAGCTCGGGGCTTGTGATAGCGGGGATTATCTCGTTATCGAGAGCCTTTGCAAGGTAGTCATAGAATACACTGTCGTTCATAACGTCGCGAACGATGTCGTAGCCTGCAAGGTAAGCGCCTAAAACGGAGCAGGTATGAGCACCGTTAAGGATACGTACTTTTCTCTTCTTGTAAGGCTTAACATCGGGTGTATAGATAACCTTAAGACCTGCCTTGGGGAAAGGAAGCTCGTTTTCAAGCTCTGCGGGGCCTTCGATAACCCATGTATGGAATATCTCGGATGTATCGATAGCGTTGTCCTCGTAGCCGAATTCTTCGCAAAGATCCTTTGCTTCGTTTCTGGGGTAGCCCGTAACGATACGGTCAACCAGCGTGCTTGTAAATACGCAGGCATTTTCCACCCAGTCGATGAAATCCTTGCCGAGATCCCACTTTGCAGCGTGTTCAAGAACGTATTTTTTAAGCATCTTGCCATTGTCGTCAATAAGCTCACAAGGGATGAAAACAAGACCCTTGCTCTTGTCGCCGTTGAATGCCTTAAATCTTACATATAAGAAGTTGGCAACCTTTGCGGGGAAAGAATCCTGGGGCTTGTCTGTTACAAAGTCCTCATCCTTCCATGTGATGCCTGCTTCCGTAGTGTTTGAAACAACAAAGCGAAGTTCTGGGTTCTTTGCGCACTCGTTGTAAACATCAAGGTCAACATAGGGGTTGATACATCTGTTTACGCAAGTGATAAGGCGCTTTGCAGCAACTTTCTTGCCGTCTTCGCGACCGCGTGCTATAAGTGTGTAAAGACCTTCCTGCTCGTTAAGTATATTTCTCAAAAAGTCACCGCCGGGTATGGGCTGGATAAGTGTGATACCACCTTCAAATAAGCCCTGTGCGTTGATCTCGTCGAACATATAGTCAACAAAAGCGCGCAGGAAGTTGCCCTCGCCGAACTGGATCACCTTCTCGCCAAGTTTCTTTGAAGTGCCGATCTTCATGTCGTCATTGAATTTAAAACCGTTTGTGAGCAATGCTCTGTTAAGCTTTTCCATTTTTTTACCTCCGTAATAAAAATATTGTTATTTATATTGTACTATAAAACAACAATA
The DNA here is from genome assembly GCA_017627115.1 of Bacillota bacterium. Classification (GTDB taxonomy): domain Bacteria; phylum Bacillota; class Clostridia; order Lachnospirales; family CAG-274; genus RGIG4310. Next base: position 3,978 of record JAGAHK010000348.1, read on the forward strand.
A
>JAGAHK010000349.1 GCA_017627115.1 Bacillota bacterium
AGACGATATTTTTGAATACTTCAAGCCGACACATGAGGATAGATATTTTGCCGATAAGATCAAACTTATTGTTTCGACAGCGGCTGAAATATGGGAGGACACTCCCGCTGTTGCCGTACAGACCGAGCATGAATTTACCGAAGCTGATAATTTCCTTGATGATCTGAAAAAAGGCAATTCCCCGACAGTCCTGCCGTTTGCTGTTCTGCCGAATGAGTATATACATTTGGATAATGAAGCCTATAGTGTAACGGAACTATCGGAAAAAGGCAGTCTTGTCGTGCGCAAAAAACTTACATACAGGGAGAATTTGCAATGAGTAATATTTTAACGGCAGAAAACATAAGCCGCTCTTTCGGTGAAAAGGTGGTATTGAGCAATATATCTTTCGGTGTGGACAGCGCAGATAAAATAGGTATTATCGGCATAAACGGTACGGGCAAATCAACACTTTTGAAGATAATTGCGGGTGTTGAGGAAACGGACGGCGGTGAGGTAATAAAACAGCGTGACCTGCGTGTTTCGTATCTGCCGCAGACACCTGTTTTTCTTGACGGCGAAGTTGTTATCGACTATATGAACCGCATTTGCGACCCGCAGTCACCCGAGGAGGACAGCAATGTTAAATCAATACTTACGAAAATAGGTATGAATGATTATTATAAGCCCGTTTCAGAACTTTCAGGCGGCGGCAGAAAGCGTGTTGCTTTGGCGGCTGCGCTAATATCAAAAGTCGATCTGCTTATCCTTGACGAACCGACAAACCATATCGACAGCAAAACGGTAGAATGGCTTGAGGGCATGCTGAAAACCACAGCAAAGGCACTTATATTGGTAACACATGACAGATATTTCCTTGACAGGGTCGCAAACAAGATAATTGAGCTTGATAAGGGCAGGATGTTCACCTATGAGGGCAATTACAGTGTTTTCCTTGAGAAGAAAGCCGAAAGAGAGGAACTTGAAGCATCTTCCGAACGCAAGAGAAAAAGTTTTCTGCGTACCGAACTTGAATGGATAAGACGCGGCGCAAGGGCAAGAACAACAAAGCAGAAAGCGCGTATTGAGCGTTTTGAAGAGGTCTCTGCCATAAAAGCTCCGCAGGAAAATCAAAGCATAGAGTTTAAAGGTATGGCATCAAGACTTGGCGGTAAAACGATAATTGCCGAAAACATCTCAAAAAGTTATGACGGTGAAAAAATTGTAAAAGACTTTTCATATATAATCAATAAAGATGACAGGATAGGCATAGTCGGAGATAACGGCTGCGGTAAAACTACACTTATAAATATGCTATGCGGCAAAACCGAACCCGACAGCGGCAGGGTCGAATTTGGCGAGACTGTAAAAATAGGCGTTTTTGCGCAGGAAAACAATGATGTCGAGAAAAATGTCGGACAGCGCACCATCGACTATATACGAGATGTAGCCGAGTATATACAAAACGGCAATGACAAGATGTCCGCATCCCAGCTTATGGAAAGGTTTTTATTCAACGGCGAAATGCAGTATTCACCCATATCAAAGCTTTCGGGCGGAGAAAAAAGGCGATTGTATCTATTGAAAGTGCTAATGTCTGCGCCGAATATCCTGTTTCTTGATGAGCCGACAAATGATCTCGATATAGAAACTCTTACTATTTTGGAGGATTATATTTCCGGTTTTAAAGGCGCAGTGGTCATAGTTTCGCATGACAGATATTTCCTCGATAAATGCGTTGACCGCATCTTTGCCTTTGAAAATGGCGGCATAAAGCAGTATGAGGGCAATTATGCCGATTATACCGAGAAAAAAGCAGAGGAACTTCGTCCCGAAAAGAAAGAAAAAACGCAGAAAACGTGGGATAAGGGCGAACGTAAACTTCGTATGACCTACAATGAGGAAAAAGAATACAAGACCATTGATGAGGATATAGCAAACCTTGAAGATCATATTGCAGAGCTTGAAGCGGAAATGGAGAAATCTGCCGCAAGCTATACAAAATTGCAGGAACTTATGAAAGAAAAAGAAGAAACGGAAGAAAAGCTTGCCGAAAAAATGGATAGGTGGGTGTATCTGACCGAACTTGCCGAAAAGATAAACGGATAAAAAGCAATAAAAGTATTAAAGGGGCTGTCGCATTAAGAATATGATAATACTTAATGGTTCAGCCCCTTATATTGTCTATTTCCTGTTAAATGTAATTTTTTATTAAAGTAATTTTGGCGCCGCAGGCTTTAATCCGCAGGCGGAAACCGCGTTTTCGCCGAGGAGCTTGTTTGCGCGGCTAAAGCCGCACAAATCCCGTAGGGACGGCGTGAATGTAAACATTCGCGCCGCATGAAGTCTGCATACTCTACAGACTTGCAAGTGTATCTTTGATGCACGCAGACAAGTCTGCTAATTGGCAAAAAACCTGTTTTTTGCCAGAAGGGGCTTTAGCCCCTAACAGTCTTGAAAGCTTCTTCAAGGTCCTGGATAATATCGTCGATATTTTCCGTACCTATCGAAAGACGGATAGTATTGGGTTTGATACCCTGCTCCGCAAGCTCTTCATCATTAAGCTGTGAATGTGTTGTGGATGCGGGGTGGATAACAAGAGATTTAACGTCTGCCACATTTGCAAGCAGCGAGAATATCTCAAGGTTATCAATAAATTTCTTTGCCTTTTCGGCATCGCCCTTTATCTCAAATGTAAAGATAGAGCCGCCGCCGTTGGGGAAGTAACGCTTGTAAAGCTCCTGCTGCTTCGGGTCGGAGGACACGGAGGGGTGATTTACTTTCTCTACCTGCGGATGCTTCGAGAGATATTCAACCACCTTAAGCGCATTGTAAACGTGTCTTTCCACTCTTAACGACAGTGTTTCAAGACCCTGTAAGAAGAAGAACGCATGGAAAGGCGAAAGTGTAGCGCCCGTGTCGCGCAGAAGGATAGCACGTATCTTTGTTACGAAAGCAGCGGGGCCTACAGCCTTTTTAAAGCTTACACCGTGGTAGCTGGGATTGGGATCTACAAGCGAGGCAAACTTGCCCGAAGCCTCCCAATCGAACTTGCCGCTGTCCACGATAACGCCGCCGATAGTCGTGCCGTGACCGCCGATGAACTTTGTTGCGGAGTGTACAACAATATCCGCACCATGCTCAATGGGTCTTACAAGATAAGGTGTTGCAAAAGTGTTGTCTATAACAAGGGGGATCTTGTTTTCGTGCGCAATTTTTGCAACAGCATCTATATCAACTATGTCGGAGTTCGGGTTGCCGAGTGTTTCAATGAATATCGCCTTTGTGTTCTCCTTTACAGCCGCCCTTATCTCGTCATAGTTCTCGGGATCGACAAATGTCGTGCTTATGCCGTACTGCGGAAGTGTGTGTGCAAGCAGGTTGTATGTACCGCCGTAGATGTTCTTTGCGGCAACTATGTGGTCGCCTGCCTGTGCAAGGTTCTGGAATGTGTATGTGATAGCCGCTGCGCCCGATGCTACCGCAAGAGCCGCAACACCGCCCTCAAGGGCAGCTATTCTCTTTTCAAAAACATCCTCTGTGGGGTTTGTAAGTCTGCCGTAGATATTGCCTGCATCCGCAAGACCGAAGCGTGCAGCAGCGTGTTCGGAATTTCTGAATACATATGAAG
>JAGAHK010000350.1 GCA_017627115.1 Bacillota bacterium
AAAACTCAAGCCTTCATCTATGACTAAAAGTGCTTTATGCGGTCTTTCAATGCTGACAGGAGGCATCCTTTTTTCTGTCTCGGAGGATATTACTGTATTCTACAGTATTCTTGCCGTTCTTGAAGGACTGCTTTCGGCATTTATGTGTTATATATTTGACAGTTCTTCGGAACTCTTGTTTTCATCAAAGGCCAAAAACACGATAGACAGTGAAGAACTGCTGAGTTTAAGTCTGATAATATGCTGTGTTATATCGGGTTCGGCAGATATAAATATGGGATATACACCTTTAAGTCTTTATCTTATGATGGTATTCATATTCCTGCTTTGTTATAAATGCGGTTTCAGTTTAAGTATCAGCGGTTCTGCTATAATGGGGCTTGTGACGGTTTTCGGAAAGATAGGCAATGCTTCCGGTATACCTGTTCTTATAATGGGCAGTGTTTTTGCAACCATTCTGTCGAAAAAGCACAAACTCCTTACCCCTTTGGGGTTTGCAATGGGCGCTGTACCTATGGCAGTCTATTGGCAGCCCGAATTATTGAATTACGGCAGTCTTATTGCCCTTATCTGTGCAGGCGCAACACTTTTGCTTATACCGGACAAGCTGTATCTTGCTATCTCCGCGCCTGTAGATACGGGTATAACCCGTTCTCTCGAATACGGAACTCTGGTAAAAGAAATAACTTCAATGCGTTTAAAAAGCTTTTCACGTTCATTTTCGCAGCTATCCAAGGCTTTGAACAGAGTTTCGGCAGACCGAAAAAACATTCCCTCGTCAAAAGATGCAGCCGCTGTGGTTGACGATATAGTTGCAAAAACGTGCAGCGATTGCAAATATAACAAGTTTTGCTGGGAACAGCGTTTTAATTATACATACGAGTCTATCCTTGATATTGTTGAAATATTTGAAAAAAACAATACCGCATCACTTGACGACATACCTGCGATTTTTAAACAGCATTGTTCGCATATCAAAGAACTGCTTGCCGCAATAACTCATGTATACGAAATACGCAGTATAAACAGGATGTGGCAGAAAAGGATCACACAAAGCAGGGATATGATAAGCTGTCAGATATCTTCGGTCGCAGAACTTATAAAGAAATTATGGAAAGACCTTGATACGGGGCTTACTTTTGATAACAAAAAAAGCAAGGATCTGTATGAAGAACTTTCAAAATATCCATTGAATATAAAAAATGCAGTTATATATTCAAACAGCGATGAACGCACGGAAGCCCTTATAACGCTTGAAAACTGCTATGGCTGCAATTATTGCATAAACAATGTTATCCCTCTTGTAAGCCGAAGTCTTGGAGTACGAATGTGCCGAAAATATGAAGGTTGTCATATAAATGACGAAAACAACTGCCGACTGCATCTTACCGAAAGCGAAAAATACCGCGTATCGGCATTTGGTGCAAGCATTGCAAAGGATAAAGTATGCGGCGACAGCTATACAAATATACATTTTGAAAACGGCAAATATCTTCTCGCTCTTTCCGACGGAATGGGATGCGGAAGCAGCGCAAGGGAAGAAAGTGCCGCTTCGATAGAATTGTATGAGGAATTTGTTTCTGCGGGTTTTGAAAAGAAAATGGCTATAAATATGATAAACTCAGTTCTTTTGATGAGAGCAAAAGAAGACATTTTCTCAACGCTTGATATATGTACGATAGATCTGTATAACGGTATTTGTGAGTTTATAAAGATAGGCGCTGTGTCGAGTTTTATCTTAAGAAACGGAAGAGTTGAAACTATCAATTCTTCTACCCTGCCCGTCGGCATACTTTCAACTGTAGATACAGAGACCTACACAAAACAGCTTATGCCCGATGATATAATAGTTATGGTCACCGACGGTGTAACGGAAGCTAATAACAACCCCGTCAGATATGAAAAATGGATAAGCGAATTGTTGGAAAACACCGATATAGTTCAGCCAAAAGCATTGGTAAATATGATATTGAGCACAGCAAAAAGCAATTCAGTAATACAGAAAGATGATATGACAGTGCTTGCAGCAAGAATATGGTAAAATATTTTATAGTAAAAAAAAGATTGCCGCCCAAAAGGACGGCAATTTTTATAGTTGTATAAATTGTGTAATTACTCTGAAATCTTGGCAGCATTTACCTTAACGCCGGGACCCATAGTAGTTGTAAGAACAACACTCTTGAGATATGTGCCCTTTGCAGCTGAAGGCTTAGCCTTGATAATAGCACTCATAAGTGTCTGGAAGTTATCCTGGAGCTTTTCTGCGCCGAAAGATACCTTACCAACAGGCACATGAATGATGTTTGTTTTGTCAAGACGATATTCGATCTTACCTGCTTTGATCTCTTCGATAGCCTTAGCAACATCCATTGTTACTGTACCTGCCTTGGGGTTAGGCATTAAGCCCTTAGGACCAAGAACACGACCGATACGGCCAACAACGCCCATCATGTCGGGTGTTGCAACAACAACATCGAAATCAAACCAGTTTTCGCCCTGGATCTTTGCAACAAGATCTTCTGCACCTACGTAATCTGCACCTGCGCTTGCAGCTTCATCAGCCTTTGCGCCCTTTGCAAATACAAGTACGCGAACAGTTTTACCTGTACCGTGAGGAAGCACAACAGCACCTCTTACCTGCTGATCAGCGTGACGGCTGTCAACACCAAGACGGATGTGAGCTTCAACAGTTGCATCAAATTTAACTGTGCTGGTCTGGGGAATTAAAGCACAAGCATCTGCAATATCATATAATGCAGTCTTGTCAACCAGCTTTGCTTTTTCAAGATAATTCTTTCCTCTTTTCACAAATAGTTCCTCCTTATGTGGTAATATCGGGAGCTTTTCCCTCCCACTTGCCTTTATGGGATATGTGAAGTATCCTATAAAGCCTGTTACGATAACGAATTGATATTAGTCTTCAACAACAATACCCATACTTCTTGCTGTACCGCTGATCATGCTGATTGCAGCATCAAGGTTTGCAGCTGATAAGTCGGGCATTTTCTGCTCTGCAATTTTTGCAACATCTGCTTTGGAGATCTTTGCAACTTTTGTCTTGTTAGGTACACCCGAGCCTGACTCGATCTTGCATGCCTTCTTTAAAAGAACTGCAGCGGGAGGAGTCTTTGTGATGAAAGTAAAGCTCTTATCCTGATATACAGTGATAACAACAGGAATGATAAGACCTGCATCCTTGCTTGTTCTTTCGTTAAACTCCTTGCAGAAGCCCATGATGTTTACGCCGTGCTGACCAAGTGCGGGACCAACAGGCGGAGCCGGTGTTGCTTTGCCGGCAGCAATTTGTAATTTAATATAACCTTGTACTTTCTTTGCCATTTTAAGGCACCTCCTATAATGTGGTAATTAGCGGGATCTTCCCTCCCACGAGAACTCGTGTTCTCATCAACAACTGTTTTATATACGCTGAACCAGATCGAAATCCAGCTCTGTTGGAGTCTCGCGTCCCAACATTGAGACTCCGACATTGACAGTACGTTTTTTTATGTTTATCTCACGCACGATACCTGTATAATCCTTGAACGCACCGTCCGTTATAAGAACGGTATCGCCCACTTCATATTCAAGATCCTCGTAAGTGAATTCGTCAATGCCCATTTCGTAAACTTCTTTTTCGGTTAAAGGCGTAGGCTCGGAACCCGGCCCTACAAAACTTGTAACACCGCGTGTGTTACGCACAACATACCAGCTTTCGTCGGTCACGATCATTTTAATAAGAACGTAACCCGGAAAAATTTTATGCTGCACAAGCTTTTTCTGACCGTTTCTTACTTCGACCTCGTCCATCATCGGTACGGAGACCTGCTGGATAACATCCTGCATTCCTCTGTTTTCAACCAATTTTTCGATGTTAGCCTTTACCTTGTTTTCATAACCGGAGTAGGTATGAACAACGTACCATTTTGCTTGATTTTCGTGTTCAGACATATTATCGACCTCTTATCACTCTGCTTCGGCCTGTGCAGCCTCTGCCTCATTCGAGTCCGGTGTCTCTG
>JAGAHK010000351.1 GCA_017627115.1 Bacillota bacterium
CCGCGTTTTCGCCGAGGAGCAGACGAAGTCTGCATACTCTACAGACTTGCAAGTGTATCTTTGATGCACGCAGACAAGTCTGCTAATTGGCAAAAAACCTGTTTTTTGCCAGAGGGTGGAGCTTAATGCGACACCCCCTTTGTTACTTCTTCACCACATCCGCAAGAATTATCTCACCTTATCACCTGTATAACGGGCTTCGTCTTCTCCCCCCTGTTTTTACCTGTCTTTACGGCGTTTACAAATATCTCTTCCGCATCTTTTATTTTGTACTTATCATCGGAATACATCACCGCAAACGGTTTTTTGCCGTCATATTCATCACCTTTTCTGTAATTAAGCACTATGCCTGCGGAATAATCTATCGGCATATCATAACTTGTTCTGCCTGCACCGAGGGCAGCCGAAGCCCTGCCGACAGCTTCCGTATCAAAGGCTTCAACAAAGCCTTTTTCAAGGTATATCTCTTTTGATACTAAAGGCTGCTTGAATTTTGAATAATCGTCAAGCACGGACGGATCGCCGCCCTGTGTGATGATAAGCTCGCGGAATTTGGCAAGCCCCTTACCGTTTTTGATATTCTCATCCAGCATTTCACGCGCTTGCTGCGTATTTTCCGCTATATCGCCAAGCACGAGCATCTCACTGCCCAAAGCGAGGGAAACTTCATAAAGATCGCCCTTTAAACCGCCTTTGAGTATCTCGACAGCCTCAATAACTTCAAGAGTGTTTCCGATATTATTGCCAAGCGGCTGATCCATATCGGTAATAAGCGCAGTTATGCGCTTATCAAGACGTTTGCCCGTTTCGACCATGGTTTTTGCAAGTTCACGCGCATCATCAATGTTTTTCATAAAAGCACCGCTGCCGCATTTTACATCAAGCACGATAGCATCTGCGCCTACGGCAAGTTTTTTGCTCATTATGCTCGAAGCTATAAGCGGCACACTCTGCACCGTGCCCGTAACATCGCGCAGTTTGTACAGATAACCGTCCGCAGGACAGAGTTTGCCTGTCTGCCCCATTATAACAACACCGATATTGTTTACCTGTTTTATTGCCTGTTCGCGTGTAAGAGAGATATTAAATCCAGGTATTGACTCCAGCTTGTCAAGCGTGCCGCCCGTATGCCCCAGACCGCGCCCCGACATTTTTACAACAGGCAGGCCGCAGCTTGCCGCAAGCGGTGCAAGCACAAGCGTTGTTGTGTCTGCCACACCGCCCGTGCTGTGTTTATCGACCTTTATTCCCTTTATTTCACTCAGATCTATTATATCGCCCGAATAGAGCATTGCATTTGTAAGGTCGGCTGTTTCGCGTTTATCCATACCGTTGAGGCATATTGCCATAAGCAGCGCACCGTACTGGTAATCGGGAGCTTTGTTTATCTGCTCGACAATAAAATATATTTCCTCCGTTGTAAGCGGCTGTTTATTCTTTTTTTTCAGAATTATATCAATAAAATTCATGCTCTCACCCCTTTTACCTGATTATAACATATAACCGAAGCATTTTTGTAAATAAAAATAAAAAATATATACAAATTTTATTTTGTATTTTTGGGCAAATACACAAAAAACAGAATTTAATGTAATATATTGTATTTACCGTCGATTTATGATATACTGTATTTATGGATAATAAGAATTTTAAAAAAAAGAACCTGACGGGCAGTTTTATGCTGCTGCTCACAGCGTTCATATGGGGTACTGCCTTTGTTGCACAAAGCAAGGGTATGGACTATATCGGTCCGTTCACCTTTAATTTTGTGCGTTCTGTTATCGCAGGCATTGTGCTGATTCCTATTATTGTGCTGTTCAAAAAGGCAGAAAAGAACAAAAAACAGAATATTTCACTCAAACAGACATTGATCGGCGGTATTGCCTGCGGTGTTATGCTGTGTCTCGGCAGTGCTTTCCAGCAAAGCGGAATAGTGCTGACCACCGCAGGAAAAGCAGGTTTTATAACAGCGCTTTATATTGTTATAGTGCCCGTTTTGGAATTCATCATCTATAAAAGGGCATCGGGCAGGATATGGCTGTGCGTATTTATCGCAGTCTGCGGTTTTTATCTGCTTTGCATAAAAGAAAACTTCACCATAGGCAAAGGCGATCTGCTTGTACTTGTATGTGCGCTGTGTTTTGCGGGTCATATAATGGTGATAGATATTTTTGCGGCAAAAAACACCGACGGTATGATAATGTCATGCATACAGTTTTTCACGGCTGCGGTCATATTCCTTTTATTTATGTACGTACTTGAAAGACCCGATATAAAAAGCATAATTAACGCTTGGCGGCCTATAATGTATGCGGGCGTGATGTCAAGCTGCATAGGATACACTCTGCAAATATTGGGTCAGCGCAGGACACCCCCTGCCGCCGCTACCCTTCTGATGAGCCTTGAATCAGTCTTTGCGGCACTTTCGGGCTGGCTTATTTTAGGTGAGAAAATGCTCCCGAAGGAGCTTACCGGCTGTGTGCTTGTTTTTGCAGCCGTTATATTGGCACAGCTGCCGAAAAACAATACCAAAACAACGGAGGAAAAGTAATGAGTAACAAGAAGAAGTCAATAAAGGAGAATGGCAAAGGGAAGTTTCCCATTTCCGCAATAGTGTTTGCGGCGCTGATATTCATTTATTTTTGCATATGTGCAGTAAACATCCCTATTTCGGATGCAGTGGGCTCGCTATGGTCGCTGCTGCCGCCTATAACGGCAATAGGACTTGCGCTTATTACAAAAGAGGTATATTCTTCCCTTTTTATAGGCATAGTAACAGGAGGTATCATCTATGCCCTTTCGCAAGGCACAGGCTTTGAGGGCATACTCAACACTATCGTGCAGGAAGGTCTTATAAGCAACCTTTCCGACAGTTACAATGTCGGTATACTTATATTCCTTGTAGTGCTTGGCATTATCGTTGTGCTTATGAATAAAGCAGGCGGCAGCCGCGCATATGGTGAATGGGCGGTAAAACACATAAAAAGCCGTCATGGTGCTTGTTTTGCAACCTTTTTGCTCGGTGTACTCATATTTGTTGACGATTATTTCAACTGTCTTACAGTCGGTTCCGTTATGCGCCCCGTTACCGATAAATTCAAGGTCTCACGCGCAAAGCTTGCGTATTTTATTGATGCCACGGCAGCACCCGTATGTATCATTGCTCCCATATCTTCATGGGCAGCGGCTGTCAGCGGCACGGTGGATGGTGTTAACGGCATACAGCTTTTTATAAGCACCATACCCTATAACCTTTATGCAATGCTCACACTTATTATGGTAACTTTCCTTTGCTTTAGCGATATGGACTACGGTCCTATGAAGCGGCACGAGAAAAACGCAGCAAACGGCGACCTTTTCACAACACCGCGCAGAGTAAACGCAGAGGATGTGCCCGCTATCGGTTTCAACGGTCATGTGCTCGACCTTATTCTTCCCGTTGTTATACTTATAAGCTGCTGTATAACGGGTATGATATACACAGGCGGCTTTTTCAAAGGCGAAAGCTTTATAAACGCATTTGCAAACTGTGATGCTTCCTATGGTCTTTCAATGGGTTCCATCTTTGCTTTGCTTATTGTTATCGCTTATTATTTGCTGCGCCGCGCTTTGAGTTTCCATGTTATAATGAACTCAATAGCAGAAGGATTCAAACAGATGGTGCCTGCAATAATCATACTTACCTTTGCCTGGACACTTAAAACAATGACAGGTCTGCTCGAAGCAGGCGAATTTGTATCGGGTGTTGTTGCACAGGCAATGACGATAAAGATACTCCTGCCCGTTATACTTTTTGTTGTGGCTATCGGTCTTTCGTTCGCTACGGGTACATCATGGGGAACATTCGGTATACTTATACCGATAGTGATAAACGTATTTACAAAAGAACTTGCAGGCGCTGCCGAAACAGGAAATATACCGCCTATTGTCGTTATCTGCATCTCCTCCTGCCTTGCAGGCGCGGTATGCGGCGACCACTGCTCACCCATTTCCGATACTACTATAATGGCATCGGCAGGCGCACAGTGCGACCATGTTAACCATGTTGCGACACAGCTTCCCTACGCACTCACTGTTGCGGCTGTATGCGCTGTAGGCTATATAATTTCAGGATTTGTACAGAATGTATTTGTAGTGCTTGGAATATCCTCAGTTCTTATGATATGCGTGCTTTTCGGTATAAAAGCTTATACAGGAAAAAAAGGGTAAATTGATACAGACACAAAAAGGGGGGGGTGTCGCGTTAAGCTCCACCCTCTGGCAAAAAACAGGTTTTTTGCCAATTGGCAGACTTGTCTGCGTGCCTTGCTTTGCTGCGACACTTGCAAGTCTGTAAAGTATGCAGACTCCATGCGGCGCGAATGTTTACATTCACGCCATCCCTACGGGATTTGTGCGGCTTTAGCCGCG
>JAGAHK010000352.1 GCA_017627115.1 Bacillota bacterium
CACTTGGTAGTCTGCACGCTTTCGCTTAATACGGGTGTGATCTCGGCACCCATATCAGAGAGTATCTCCATCTGCCTGAGGGCGGCATTGATCGTACAGAACGAGCCGCAAAGACAATAGCCGATTTTTATACCTTGCAGCATTTTATCACCCCCCACTTTATCCTATGCCCTCATTTGGAAAAGTGTGACAAGGTAAGCGGTAAAAGGGCATCTTTCAGTATTATGGCGGCAGTTTTTGGCGCAACACGTCCGGGCAGTCCGGGACAGTACAGTGCTTTTATTCCCGCTTCCGCCGCTGCATTGAAATCCACGCCGCCCGGAGCGGAAGCAATATCGGTTATTATAGTTTCTTTATTCATATATCCGAGCATTTCCCTGTCTATAACAAGTGACGGCACCGTATTGAAAACGTGATCGTAGCCGACAATTCTTTCTTTAAGTTCTCCGAATTCTATGCTTTCAAACCCCGAGGTGTATACCTCTGCGGCAGCGGCTTTGCTGCGGCAGGCTACATCAACATACGCACCCATACCCTTTAAAAGATTTGCAAGCGCCTTGCCGCAGCGTCCGTAGCCAAGCACAAGCACACGGCTTTTGAATACTGTCTGCTCGCTTTCATTCATTGCGGACTGCACAGCACCCTCTGCCGTAGGCACAGCATTTTTTACGGCAACTTCTTCCATAGCAAAAAAATCATATACGGTTATATTGTACTTTTCCGATAATTCCCTTACATCTTTTCCGACTGCTCCGCAAAAAAGCAGTGTAAGTCCGTGCTGCTGCATATTTGAAAACAGATTTTCAAGGTTTTCTTCGCGGCAGTCGTTAAGCGCAAGACTTTTGTTGTTTCTTGAAAAAGGAATGGGACCGATAATAACATCCGATTTTTCAAACAGACTCTCAAGGCTCTCTTCGGGTCTTTCTATAAATTTTGAACAGTATGAATATACAGTGTATCCCTCGTCTTCAAGCAGCTGTTTTAAAATTTTGTATCGGTGGTCTCCGCCGAGTATGCCGAATTTTATTCTTTTCATTTTTTTCACCTCAGATTTTTTTAAGCAATTGCAATTATTTTGTTACCGCTTATTTTCAGGTCATAGGTCTTGTTTTTTTCAAGAACCATATCCGTGGACGGAGAGGAAAAATACATATCAAAACCTTTAAGACCAAGCAATACATCATTTCCCTGTATGTCTTTGATAAGCACGTTTTTCAGTACGGGTTCGGGTTCGGTCACTTCTGTGAGTGCAAGCAGACAGCTGCCGCGTGTATATGCTTTAACGCCGCAAAACAGCATATCTTCGGGGATATCAACTCCCTCACAGTTCATAAGCCCCTCACTTGTGAGTATAAAGCCGTCTGCAAGTTTCGGACAGCTTTTTTTATCTGCCAGCAAAACTATCTCTTTCTGCTCAGCAAGGTTTTTTACGGCATCAAACATTTGCAGCCAGACCTCGGATGAGATAGGCTTTTTGCGGTCGGAATTATTATATTCAAGCACAAGATTTTTTCCGTTTGCGGCTTTTTTCAGTATGAAATTTGCCTGTTCAAGTGTCAGTGCATCGTTTTGCAGAAATGTGTTATCCTGTGTACCGCTTATAAGTCCCGATTTTACGGCGGCCTTTATGTATTTATAACACCAGTTTGATACATCGCTGTCATCAAGCTCTACAGTCCGCGACAAAGCGTTTATCTCATCAAGAGTATATCGGCTCAAAGCAAGCATTTTTACGGCTTGTCCGCGTGTTATTATACCACTTGTACCCGAACTGCCCTCGGGCGGTGTACTTTCGCCTGACGTGCCGCAGCCTGTAAGCAAAAGGACTGCCAGAAAGGCTGTGCTGATTTTTTTTCGCATAGTGTAAAGACCTCCTTTGTTAAATTATATTAAGCGCAAACAAAAAAAGAACACGAAAATTTATCGTGTTCTCTTTGGAATAATAATTATAACATCTTAATAACCCAAAAGCTCTTTCATTTTGAGTATCTCTTCCGCCGCACCCTCAATGCCTGTTTTGGAAACATTGATAACAAGGTCGTAACTTGTAACGCTGTCCCATTCCTTGCCCGAATAATAGTTGTAGTAATTGCGGCGTTTTTTGTCTGCTTTGTTAAGCTCGGTCTCTATATCTTTTTCTTTTGGTTCTTTATAAAGCTCGATAAAACGCTGTTTGCGGAAATCCGTATCTGCCCATAGATATACGCTTAAAAGCCTGGGATGCTTCCTTAAAACATAGTTTGAACATCTGCCTATTATGATACAGCTTTCTTTCTCTGCGGTCTCTTTTATGATGTTTGACTGTAGAGTAAAAAGTGAATCATTGGTAACCGTGTTGTTGTTGAACATAAGAGAATTCATCGGATATGAGCCCATAACAACAGAGTAGAGCAGGCTGTTTGATGCCACCTCGTCTGCCTGTTCAAAAATCGCTTCGTGGAAACCGCTTTTCTTTGCGGCAAGGGTTATAAGCTGCTTGTCATATATATTTATATCAAGTTTTTTGCCGAGAAGTTCAGCCACAGCGTTGCCGCCGCTGCAAAACTGTCTTGCAATAGTTATAGCATAAAAATTATCCATTATTATCACCTCTGATTATTAATGACCGAAAGGTCGGTTACAAAATCTCATATATATTTTACAACAAAAAGCTTGATTTGTCCAGCAAAATTGTTAAAAATATTGCATAAAGATTTGGCGATAAAAATATTTGTGCTAAAATTCAACAATATATCACACGATCGGACAGGGATTATTGCTCGTTTGTACTTTCCCATTCCTCATAAAGTTCCATAAGCTTTGCCTCAAGTTCGGTTTTTTCGTTGAATACTTCTGCGGAACGCTGTGCATTACTGAAAACCTCCTCACTTGCAAGCAATGTATCGCACTTTTCTATTTTCTCCTCGGTCTCGGCAATAGCATCCTCCAACTTCTTTATTTTGTTTTCTATTTTGCGTTTTGCCGCCTGTTCTTCCTTTTGTTTTTTCCAGTCCTGCTTTATCTGTGTTTCGATAACGGGGTTTTCGGCAGCTTCTTCAAGAGGCATTTTTTTGTGCTCTGTATAAAAATCATAATTTCCGAGATAGTTGTTTACGCCTTCGGGAGTCATTTCAAGCAGACGGGTAGAGGTGCTGTTTATAAAATAACGGTCGTGTGATATATAAAGCACAGTGCCTTCGTATGCGTTGAGCGCCTGTTCAAGTATCTCCTTACTGTTTAGATCAAGGTGGTTGGTCGGCTCGTCGAGTATAAGAAAGTTGGCGTTTCCAAGCATTATTTTTGCAAGTGCGACACGACCCTTTTCTCCACCGCTCAATGACGATATCGTTTTGAAAACATCATCACCTATAAAAACAAAGGCAGCAAGCGCACTTCTTATTTCAAGGTTTGTAAGGTTGGGGTAGGTGTCCGATATTTCGTCGAATATAGTTTTATCAAGCGAAAGATCTTCCTGCTCCTGGTCGTAATAACCTATAAATACATTTGCACCAAGCACGCTTTTTCCGCTGTCGGGCGCAAGTCTGTCCATAATGATGCGGAAAAGAGTGGTCTTGCCGATTCCGTTTGCGCCGACAAGAGCGATCCTCTCACCTTTTTTTATCTCGAAACTTACATTTTTGAAAAGCTGTCGGTCAAAACTTTTTGCAAGATCGGTCACGGTAAGCACATCGTTGCCGCTTTCGCGCGAGGGTTTGAAAATAAGACGCATTTTATCGGGCAGGTTTTCGGGTGCTTCCACACGTTCAATCTTTTCAAGCTGTTTCTCACGGCTCTCTGCGCGTTTTATGGATTTTTCGCGGTTGAATGAGCGCAGCTTTTCAATGACCTGCTGCTGATGCTTTATCTCTCTTTGCTGGTTTAAATAATGCTTTTGCTGTATTTCCCTCTCTACCTCTTTTTTAGTTACATAAAAAGAGTAATTGCCAAAATATACGGTCGATTTTCCGTTTTCAATTTCAATGGTTTTCTGTGTGACTTTGTTCAGAAAATACCGGTCATGCGATATTACTATAATGCTGTTCGGATATGAGTTCAAGTAATCTTCAAGCCACTGTATGCTCTCTATATCAAGGTGATTGGTCGGCTCGTCCAAAAG
>JAGAHK010000353.1 GCA_017627115.1 Bacillota bacterium
AAATATATCAGATAATAAAGTTTTTATAATATATTTGGGGGTCTTTGATGAAAACTATCGCGGAAAAACTCAACAGCAAAAATTTAAAGGCTACGCCCCAGCGCATAGCCATTTATGACTATCTTATACAAAACAGAAATCACCCGAACGCCGAGACCATCTATGCGGCGCTCAAAACCGAATACCCCGCAATGAGCCTTGCAACGGTATACAAGACTGTGGCTTCCCTGCGTGATGTGGGGCTTGTGCAGGAGATAAACGTGGGCGAGGACAGTTTCCGCTATGATGCGTTCACGGACGACCATGCACACGTTATCTGCCGTCACTGCCATAAGGTGTATGACTACGAGCAGAATGTGGATGTGGCACAGTCTGTAAGGGAGATAGAAAGTCGGTTCGATGTTGCGGTAGATGCCTGCAAGATGTTCTTTTACGGCACCTGTACGGAGTGCGCAAAGAAGAAGGCATAAAAGCAAAATTGCACCTTGACTTTTTTTAAAATTTTGTGATATAATCATTCTCACAGCAAAATAACAATAAATCGTGCAGCAAAAGCGTAAGTCCGGATTTTCCGGTACCTGCGCTTTTTTTGTTTTGCAGGTACATCGGACTCACTTGTTTTTATGCACAAAATATCAAGGAGGAGAAAGAAAACAAAATGGAACAGACAAATTATCTTGCCAAAGAAAAAGTGGGCACACTGATGAAAAAATATGCCGTGCCATGTATAATATCACTGCTTGTGGCGGCACTTTACAACATAGTCGATCAGATATTCATCGCAAATGCGGCATATCTCGGCTCTTACGGAAATGCGGCAAACACCGTGGTATTTCCTCTTACCGTTATCGCACTTGCAATAGCCGTAATGATAGGTGACGGCTGCTGTGCTTTTGTGAGCATAAGTCTTGGCAGAGACGAGGCGGAAAACGCAGGCAAGGGCATAGGAAATGCGGTGGTAATGTCTGTTGTAAGCAGCATTGCCGTCTGTGCCGTGTATCTGATATTTTCGCAGGGCATCATTACAATGTTCGGCGGCACCGTAAATGCGGAGACCTTTGGTCTTTCAAAGGAATACTTCTTTTATATAACGCTCGGCATACCTTTTTATATGTTCGGTCAGGCTATGAACCCCATTATCCGCTCGGACGGCAGCCCGAAGTTTGCCATGGTATCGACTCTTGCGGGTGCGGCGGCAAATATAGTGCTTGACCCTATTTTTATCTTTATTTTCAAGTGGGGTATGATGGGTGCGGCGCTTGCTACGGTCATGGGTCAGGTAATTACCGCTGCGCTTGCGGTGTGGTATCTTACGCACACAAAAACAGTTAAAATGACCCAAAACTGCTTCGTTATAAACACAAAGATATCAAAACGTATGCTTCTGCTCGGTATGTGCAGCTTTTTATCGCAGATATCGCTTGTGGCGGCAATGGCGGCAATAAACAATATGATAAGAAAATACGGCGCTCTTGACCCGATATTTTCGCTCGAAGAATATGCACAGATACCCATGGCGGTCGTCGGCATAGTTATGAAATTCTTTCAGATAGTTATATCCGTTGTTGTGGGCATGGCGGCAGGCTGCATACCCATTGTGGGCTACAATATGGGCGCAGGTCTTACAAACCGTGTAAAAGAGCTGTTCACACTTTTGCTTGCCTGCGAGACACTTGTTGGCATTATTGCTTTTGCAGCTGCGGAATTTCTGCCGAAACAGCTTATCTCCATTTTCGGCGCGGCGAATGAGAGCGTATATTACACCGATTTTGCGGTAAAATCCTTCCGCATATACCTTTGCATGGCAGTACTTGCGTGTATAAACAAGGCAGCCTTCATCTTTTTGCAGGCAATGGGCAAGGCAGCAGCCTCAACAATTCTTTCAATGATAAGAGAGATAGTGTTAGGTGTTGGTTTTGCACTGTTGCTGCCCGTATTTTTCGGTCTTGACGGTGTGCTTTATTCAATGCCCGTATCCGACCTGCTCACCTTTGTCGCTTCGGCTGTGATAATCGCACTGACATACAGGCAGTTTTCGACAGAACGCACAGTAACGGAAAAGTAAGAATAATTATATGTTTTTTTTAACAAACTAAGAAAGTCCCCCGCTTCTAAAGCGGGGGACTTTCTTAGTATGACTGCAAAATTGGCGAAAAACCTGTTTTTGCCGGAGGGTGGAGCTTAATGCGACACCCTCCTTTTTTTTATCAGCACTGATTATCGCAGATGCCCGCTATACCGTTGTTTGAGCAGCAAAGCAAAAGCACAAGTATAATTATCCATGTGCTGTCGTTTCCGCAGCCGCCGAGAAGACTGCCGATGCCGCCGTTGTTGTTAAGAAGAAGCAGAATAATAACTATCCAGATAATGCTGTTGTTGTTAAGGTTCATAATGACCTCCCAAAAATATATTTACAATCTAATTGTATGCGGCGGCAGCCGAAACTTGCCTGTACCACAAAATTATTTTTGGTATCCTTAAATCAGCGTTTCCTTAGATATATCTTC
>JAGAHK010000354.1 GCA_017627115.1 Bacillota bacterium
ACGACAAAAGTCTTTGGACTTTGGGCGTTTACTTGCGCCGACTGCGAGCCGCAAAGCGGCTTTATTCCTTGTACGCAGTCGTGTGCATGCCCCGCAGGGTTATAGTAAAGGACATTTTTAAATGTCGTTTACTATATATATAAATCAACGAAAGGAAGAAACCTATGATACATAAATACTGTCACAACGGCGTGTATATCGTTATGGACATCAACAGCGGCGCCGTACACGTTGTGGACAGGCTTGTATATGACATACTTGACTACTACAAAAAAGAGGACACCGAAAGCATAGTAAAAAAACTTGCGAATACTTACCCCGAGGACGAGATACGTCAGTCGATAGCCGAGCTTGACCAGCTTGTTGAGCAGCGTATGCTTTTCACGCCCGACACCTACTCTGCCGTTGTGCCTTTTGTGAAAAAGCGCGAACCCGTTGTAAAGGCTCTTTGCCTGCATATAGCGCACGACTGCAACTTAAAATGCAAATACTGTTTTGCCGAAGAGGGCGAATATCACGGCAAACGTGAGCTTATGAGTGCGGAAGTCGGCAAAAAAGCCATAGATATGCTTATAAAGGCATCGGGCAGCAGGAAAAACCTTGAAATAGACTTTTTCGGCGGCGAACCTTTGATGAACTTCAATGTTGTAAAAGAGATAGTGGAATACGCCCGTTCACTTGAAGAGGCAAACGGCAAGAAATTCCGCTTTACAATGACAACAAACGGTATTTTATTGAATGATGAGATACTTGAATACATAAATGCAAATATGCACAACCTTGTTCTGAGTCTTGACGGCCGCAAGGAGATAAACGATAAAATGCGTCCGCGTGCAGGCGGTCAGGGCAGCTATGACACTATAGTGCCCAAGTTCCAAAAAGCCGCAGAAAGCAGAAATCAGACGGATTATTACGTGCGCGGCACTTTCACGCGCCACAACCTTGATTTTGCGGAGGATGTTATGCACCTTGCCGACCTCGGCTTCAAGCAGATTTCCGTTGAGCCCGTTGTTGCGGACGAAAGCGAAGATTACGCTATACGTGAGGAGGACTTGCCGACAATATTCAAGGAATACGACAGGCTCACCGATATGATACACGAAAGACGCGAAAAAGGCGAATGGTTCAACTTTTTCCACTTTATGATAGACCTTACGGGCGGCCCCTGCGTTATAAAAAGGCTTGTGGGCTGCGGTTCGGGTACGGAATATCTTGCGGTATCACCGAGCGGCGAACTCTATCCCTGCCATCAGTTTGTGGGCAGACCCGAATTCAGGCTCGGCACAGTCGATACGGGCGTTGTCAACACCGAAGTACGCGAAAGGTTTGAAAACTGCAATGTTTACACAAAGCCTGCCTGCCGCGAATGTTGGGCGCGCTTCTATTGCAGCGGCGGCTGTGTTGCAAACTCGTTCAATGCACACGGCGACCTTGTGACCCCTTACGAGATAGGCTGTGAAATGCAGAAAAAGCGCATAGAATGTGCCATTTACCTTAAAGCGGTCGAGGACGAAAACCGATAATGTTTTTTCTTTGAAAAACTTTTAATTCCGAATACAAATATTACCAAATAAATACCAAATAAATGAAACTTTTTATTGACGATTGAAAAAAAATCTTATATAATGAAGATTGGTATTTTATTTCTTAAACGAATAAAACATATGCAACAAATCAAAAAGGGAGGAACACTTCAAATGAAATCAAAGAACGTATTGATCCTGCTTTTGGTTTTGGTGGTTGCTGCAGGCTTGTCCTATGTATGCTATAAAGGCGTAGGCAGTGGCGCAAACGGCAGTGCGAAAAACATCAAACAAGGTCTGGATCTGAAGGGCGGCGTATATATCGTATACGAAGCCGCAAAAGACAACCCTACTGCCGAGGAAATGGCAGCCGCCGTTTCAATGATACAGCAGAGGCTTGACTTTAACAACTGGACAGAAGCCGAAGCTGCTATCGAAGGCGACCTCGGCAACAGGATCAGGGTCGAGATACCCGGTGTTGACGATGCGGAGAGCGCAGTTGAGGATATAGGCTCAACAGCTCACCTTACATTCTGTGATGCAGAGGGCAACGTGCTTGTTGACGGCTCGAATGTTTCGGATGCACAGCCTGCAAGCGACGGCGTAGGCAACTACCTTGTATCGCTTGAATTTGATGCACAGGGCACAAAGGATTTTGCCGAGGCTACAAAGGCAAATATCGGTCAGCCCCTTGTGATCATGATGGATGATATGCCCGTAAGCTCGCCCACAGTCAACCAGGAGATAACAGGCGGCAAAGCACAGATAACTGGCAACTTCACACTTGACGAAGTTGAAAACCTTGCAAACAAGATCCGTGCGGGCAGCCTTCCCTTCAACCTTACACCCATCGAATACAACGAAGTAGGTGCAAGACTCGGTGCGGAATCACTTTCAACAAGTCTTTTCGCAGGTATGATCGGTATTTTCCTTGTACTTGTATTCATGCTTCTTTTCTACCGCATACCGGGTGTTGCAGCCGACCTTGCGCTTGTTATATACACAGCTATTGTGGTTATCGTAATGAGCCTTTTCGGTCTTACACTTACACTGCCCGGTATGGCAGGTATCGTTCTTTCAATAGGTATGGCAGTTGATGCGAACGTTATCATCTTCGAGCGTATCAAAGAAGAAGTACGTACAGGCAAGACACTCAAGACAAGCCTTAAAAACGGTTTCTCACGCGCTCTTCCCGCTATCCTTGACGGCAATATAACAACACTTATCGCCTGCGTTGTGCTCTGGTGGCTCGGTACGGGTCCCGTTAAGGGCTTTGCGCAGACACTTTCCATCGGTATCATCGTTTCGATGTTCACCGCTATTTTCGTAACAAGAGTTATTCTTAACAGCCTTTTGGGTGTGGGTCTTAACAATCCCGTGCTTTACGGCGCAAAAGCAGCTAAAAAGGAGGAGAATAAATGAGAATACAGGTAATTAAAAACAGATTTATCTATATCGGTATCGCCCTTGTTCTTATCCTTGTGGGCATAGGCTGCATGATATATCACACATCAAAGGGCGAAGGTCCTTTCAACTTTGATGTTCAGTTTACGGGCGGTACAGCCGTTGAGGTAAACATTGGCACGGAATTCAGCAACGATGATATAACGGCTATCGTTGCCGATGTTACGGGCAATACAAGCCCTCAGGTCCAGAAAGTCGGTACAGATGGCACACAGGTCGCTATCAAGACAAAATCCATCGACCCCGACACAAGAACAGCTTTAAAAGACGCTATACTTGAAAAGTACCCGGGCGCTACCGATTTCAGCATATCCGATGTAAGCGGTACAGTCAGCAAAGAAATGCAGCGTGCAGCTATACTTGCGATCGTTGTTGCCTGCATAGCAATGCTTATTTATGTTACTATCCGTTTCCATGATGTAAAAACGGGTTCAAGTGCAGTTATGGCTCTTATCCACGATGCACTTATGGTCATCTGCTGCTATGCGGTGTTCAGAATACCGTTAAGCACAACATTTATCGCAGTTATCCTTACGATACTCGGTTATTCGATCAACGCTTCTATCGTTATCTTTGACCGTGTGCGTGAAAACCGCAGACGTTTCAAGGACGATGCCGAGCTTATAGATGTAAGTATCAACCAGACAC
>JAGAHK010000355.1 GCA_017627115.1 Bacillota bacterium
GACGTTGCATTAGTCTTGCCTCCCCTTTAGCGCAGCGTTTAGGGGAGGGGGACCGCGCGCAGCGTGGTGGAGGGGTTTATTTGCGACAACTTTAGTGTTGTGTAACGGTAAACCACAACACTCGTAAACCCCTCAGTCAGCCTTCGGCTGCCAGCTCCCCTGATCGCTGCGCTAAAGGGGAGCCAAGGCTAATGCAACTCTATTACAAACATAAATCTTTATTTATATTTCTTTTCGGCAGGCAGTTCAAAGGTGCTTGACAATGTTTTTTGCAGGATAAAAGCCGCATCCCCTGCCGTTATTTTATTATCGCAGTCTACATCGACATATTTCATCCAATCGTCCGTTTTCTTTTGGATAGGCAGTTCAAAAGTGCTTACCAGAGTTTTCTGCAAAACGAAAACGGCGTCACTTGCCGTTACTACACCTTCACCGTCTGCATTTCCGATACTGAAAGCCAATTCGGCATCTTCTTTTTTCGGCAGTTCGATATTATCGACGGGATAGCATTTATAGCCGTTCCATATAGGTGTTGTCCAGCCGTCTGTGCCCTTTATGTAGTGTATCTCAAGGTTTTCGGACGACTTTTCAAGCAGTCCGCTCCAGGCGGAAATATCATCTTTTTGCGCTGCCGTTTTATATGCGTAAACGGGTGCGCTGTTCCAAAAGAATACGGGTTCCCTGCCCATGAATTCAACAAGTTCAAGTTTCGGGCAGCCTGTGGCAAGTTTAAAATAAACCTCCGTATCGCCGCACACGATGATCCTGCGCAGTTCGTTACAGCTTGCTATGGGCATGTACACGGTTTTTACACTCTTTGGTATAACAAGCTCTTTAAGTGCGTGACACTCTTCAAAACACATACCTATATAAGTGACGGTTTCGGGTATACTTACCTCTTCAAGCGAAACGCAGAGTGAAAAGGTCAGATCGGGCAAGGTTTCAAGCCCGTCGGGAAGTTTAGCCTTTTTCAATGCTTTGCAGCGGTAAAAGCAGCCGTTTTCAATGCTTGTTACGGAATTCGGGATAACGGCGTTCTCCAATGCTTTTTCATAACCGAAAGCGTATTCCGATATTTTCGTCACGCTGTCGGGCACGGTAAATTCCGCAGCCGAGCCTGCATAACGCACAAGGTCTTTGCCGCCGCTGCGGTATAATGCGCCGTCCTTTGCGGTAAACACGCTGTTTCCCGCTTCGACCTCTATATTTTTAAGGTCGTGGCAGTTCAGCATATTCATTGCGCTGATCTCGGTCACTTCTTTGGGTATAACAAAGGTGTCACCGTCGGGATGTACGGCGGCGGCAAGTGTTGTCATATCTTTGGTATAGACCGAACCGTCCTTTTCCAGAAAAAACGGGCTGTCCGCTGCGACATTTATTCTTTTCAGAGCATCACAGCCCATAAACGAGCCTTTATATATGCTTTCAAGCGTTGAGGGCAGAGACACCTCTTCAAGAGACGGGCAATTCACAAACGTGCTTGTGTTAAGCTTTTTCAAGCCTTCGGGGAAAGTCACGCTTTTAAGCTTTTGCAGATCGGTCACACCGCCGAAAGTTTCAAGACCCGACGGCAGGTCGAGCTTTTCAAGCAGGGGCAGGGAATTGCCGTGAAACTCTTTTAAAGTATCGGGCAGAGTTATGCTTGTTACGCCGTAAAAGGGCACAGCTAAATTTATCTTCTCTATACCCTCGGAAAACACAAGCGTTTTTACCTTGCCCTCATCATCAAAGAGCATATAGTTGTTTGCCGCATCATATGGCATAAGCATAACTACGCTTGTCACCTTTTTGTCCCCGACAGTGGAGGGGATAACGATGTTTTCAAGCCCGTCCGTATAGCCTATAACACCTGCCTCATCACCTGCGGTGCGGTATATTATTCCGTCCGATATGATCGTATTTTCATCTATGTATCCGCTGTCTATGACATTGGAAAATGTCACCGTGTTTTCCGCATATACCGCATTGGTGCAGAGCATAAGCGCGGCAAGAAGAGAAGAAACGATCTTTGCACACTTTTTTTTGTATTTCATAAAAACTCTCCTTATTTTTTATTCTTTTGTTTTTTTACTGTGTTTTTGTTGCTTCCTCTATCATATCGGCAAGCACCATATTTTTATAGTAATATGTCATATATCCGCCCGTAATATCATCATATATCATTATGTTGCTCTCTATCGTCCATTTTCCGTCCTTTTCTATCAGGTTGAAAACGGTGTCCTTTTCGTAAGGCTCGCTTGTGGGATTGTCAAAGCAGAACTTTGTTGTTTCAACCAGCAGTTCATCCTTGTCGAGATTTTTGTCCGTGTCCTTTTCGCAGGCTTCAAGATAGGTCGAAGTGAGTGTCGTAAGCACCTTTTCGGCATCTGTATTTGTTATATGCGCCTTTACAACAGCCTCTTTGCCGTCAAGCTGTACGCTTTTTATCTCGTATGTCATTTTTTCGCTTAATTTTGCAAACATCACCTTGTTGCTCTCGGAGTCGGGGAGGTATATGCCCTCAAAATACGGGTAATCGTCATGTGTGAGCTTGTACATCCCCGTATAATCGCCCGCTTTGAAGTCTTCAAGGAAAGCCGTTACAAGGCTCTGTGCGTTTTCGGATGTGAGTTCCTTGCTTCTGCCGCAGCCGTTAAGGCAGAACACTGTACACAACAGCGCAAAACCCAGCGTTATTTTATTTGTGAGTTTCATCTTTTTTGTCCTTTCGTAATTGTATATTTGTATAATATAGTAAACGACAAAAGTCTTTGGACTTTGGGCGTTTACTTGCGCCGACTGCGAGCCGCAAAGAGGCTTTATTCCTTGTACGCAGTCGTGTGCATGCCCCGCAGGGTTATAGTAAGGGGGTGTCGCATTAAGCTCCACCCTCTGGCGAAAAACAGGTTTTTCGCCAATTGGCAGACTTGTCTGCGTGCCTTGCTTTGCTGCGACACTTGCAAGTCTGTAAAGTATGCAGACTCCGTCTGCTCCTCGGCGAAAACGCGGTTTCCGCCTGCGGATTAAAGCCTGC
>JAGAHK010000031.1 GCA_017627115.1 Bacillota bacterium
CAAATGTGAGCGCAAACACAAAACTCTATGTTTGCGGCAGCGGTATGATATATACGTTTGCTCCCGATGAACTTTCGCAGCAGCTTCTTGCAGTGAACATCAATATTGACCCCAGCCAGGGTATGTATCATCCGTCAAGAAGCAGCTATGATTATTACGGTCTTGAACGTCCGGGTGACTTTCTCGGCGGATTCTTCCTTGCGATCATTATGCTCTATGCAATAATAATCGGTCCCGTGCTTTATTTTATACTTAAAAAGAAGAATAAAAAGGAAAAGGCGGTAAAGATAATCCCTGTTTCTGTACTTTGCCTTACGGGAATTATCGTGCTTTGCAGTACGGGCTCGAAATTCCAGCGTCCCATGGCAAGTGTCATAAATATAGTGAACGCTTCTTCGGGCGGTGTTAAGGCTCTTAACGGAAACGCAGTCTGCGCCGCACCCATAATGAACGAACTGCATATCAAAAACGATAAGTTGCAGAATGCTCATATGGAAAGAAAAGTAAGCCGCTATTCAACAGACAGCAGGGCTTATAAAATATCGCTCGACAGATTCGATTACACCGTTTACAACGCAAACAAATGGGATACAAATCATTTTGAATACTCCGATACCATAGAGCTTAACGGAGGTCTGGATGCTGTCATAGACAATATGAGCACAATTGACAATACAATGACCGTTACGATAACAAATAACACGGGATACGACCTTCAGGATATATGTGCCTGCGGTTCCGATTATAATTCGGAATACCTTGTTGCAAAAAAACTCAACAACGGTGAAAGCATTACAACAACGCAGGTGTTTATAGATGCGCCTTACAGTTTGAAAAGAAACGATGAAAATATAAAATTCAACAATCTCTCGTCAAACAAAAGAAAAGCTGCCGAAAACTCAAACGGAGCCAGCATAAAAGTGACGGGCTTTGCAAAAACCGACTTTTCGGGTGATTTTAAGCTTAACGGCAGAAAAGCAAGCAAAAAAGAGGTAACTGCTTTTTCAAACAATATCCTCGATAACGGCGGTTATATTGACGGTCAGGGTTATGGTATTGACGATCTTGCGGGAATGTATGAGTTTAACTCTGCACCCGCAAACTGATAACGGAGGCTTAAAAATGATACTTATAGATCATCTTACTAAATATTACGGGAAATTCAAGGCTGTCGATTCCCTTACAATGGAGATACCCGAGGGCAGCATCTTCGGCTTTGTGGGACCAAACGGTGCAGGCAAGACCACCACTATGAAGATAATGGCCGGACTTATGACTGCAAGCGGCGGCAAAATTGAAATAGACGGGGTGGATATAATAGAGCATCCGCAGTATATAGGCGATAAGGTAGGCTATATGCCCGACTTTTTCGGTACATATGATAATCTGCGTGCTGACGAGTATCTGGAGTTTTATGCGGGTATGTATAAAATACCCAAGGAAAAACAGCCGCAGCTTATTGACGATCTGCTTGAACTTGTCGATCTCAGCGATAAAAAATACGATTATGTTGACGGTCTTTCGCGCGGTATGAAACAAAGGCTCTGCCTTGCAAGAAGTCTTGTGCATGACCCCTCGCTTCTCATCCTTGATGAACCTGCATCGGGTCTCGATCCGCGTGCGCGTTTTGAAATGAAAGAGATATTAAAACAGCTTAAAACCCTCGGCAAGACTGTTATAATAAGTTCGCATATCCTGCCCGAACTTGCGGAGATGTGTACTCATGTGGGCATTATCGACCACGGTGTTGTAAAGGCTGTGGGCGCGATAAACGATATTATGAAGGATATGCAGAAAGAGACCACTATCGCTGTTAAGACTATAGGCAACGCAGATCTTGACAAGGTGCATGAAATGCTGCTTGAAATACCTTATATAGACGGTATATCGGTCAACACGGAAGAGGTAGTCTTTAAATACATCGGCGACCAGGACAACCTTGCGCAGATAATGCGCGATATGATATCAAGGGGCATTCCCGTTGTGAGTTTTGCCGAAAAAGAGGGCAATCTTGAAGATATCTTTATGGAACTGACAGGAGGTGACAAGGATGGAAACACTGACAATACCGCAGAAACTCAAAGCATTGGTTGACGGCGTTATACACAACCCTATAGTTCAGCGCGAGATAAAGCAGACTTTCCGCAAATCAAAGATATTCTGGATATTCGGTGTTTATCTTTTCCTGCTTGCGGGTGCGGCATTTTATATCTTTGGTGTAACTATGACTCTTTCGGGTGTGACCAGCGGTTTTGAACCGCAGAGCTCTTCGGTCATGTATCTTGTTATCCTTGGCATACAAATGCTTGTTATGACGCTTGTTGCGCCTGTTTCCACATCAACTGCGATCAGCGGTGAAAAGGAAAGACAGACTTTTGACCTGCTTATAATAACCAAAACAAGTATGTATGATATAATTCTGGGCAAGCTTCTCAGCTCACTTATGATAGTCGGCATTATGCTTATTTTGAGTATGCCCGTTTATGCCGTTGTTTTCTACTACGGCGGTGTTACTATCGGCAAGTTTATTATGAATATGCTCTATCTTGTCAGTTATGTTGCAATGGTCGGCAGCCTCGGTATTGCTTTTTCAACGGTGATGAAAAAAAGCGCTGCGGCATCTATTGCAACGGTGCTGCTCATATTTGCAATGACTATAGGTATATGGATAGCTTTGGGTATGGTGATGGCATTTATTGCTTCCGCTTCTATGCTTATGGATGATTTTGAACCGTGGAGAATAATAGGTCAGCTTTTTATGTTTAATCCGATAGTCAGCTTTATATCTATTGTTGACAGCCATATGGGAACCGATGTTTCATGGGAACTTCTTGATGAGATAGGTTTCAGTTTTGAGAACAAGTATATTTATTGCTGGCATATAAATATGGTGCTGCATATTATTGTTGCACATCTTCTTATTAAGTTTTCGGCAAAGAGAATTGCACCTATAAGAAAAAAATGATCATCGAAAATGTAACGATAAGGGAAATGTGAGGATATGAACGAACTTAAACGTCTGCTTTCACCGCTGAAAAGTGCGGTCATAAAAAACAATTTAATAAACTTTCTTATTGCTGCACTTTTTCTTTCGCTTGCGGCCGATGCGGCAGTTACGCTTATATCTAAATTTGTGTTGATATATAACAGAAATACTATACTGATAGTGCTGCCTTTGCTGCTTTTTGTGCTTGCGTTCATACTTGCGTTTGCGCTTGTGCCAAGCACCGAAAAACTCTGTCTTATGGCTGATAAACTCGGCTTTGATGAACGCTGCGTAACGGCGTATGAATTGCTGTCGCGCGGTAAAAATGCCGAAATGGAGATGCTTGAAGTTACAGACACGATAGACAGGCTGCGCAAGACTGATGTCGAGGAAAAGTATAAGCCGAAAATTTGGCTTTGGATGCTGAAAGTAAGCGGACTTCTTTTTGTCGTGTTCGTGCTTTGCTATGTTCTGCCTTCTCCGAAACAGGCGGAACTTGACGAACAGCGCGAAGTGCATGAAAAAGCTGTAAACGAGTATGAAAAGGTTGAAAAAGCCGCAGAAAACTTAAATCTTGACAAGCAGGCGGAAAAAGAGGTAAAGCGTGAGCTTAAATCGCTCAAAAAGCGTATCGCAAAGGCAAAGACCACGCAGGAGGCGGTTTCCGAAATAAGGGAAACACAACAGCAGCTCAAACAGATAGAAAAATCCAATTCAAGCGCAAAGGAACTTTCCGAAGCACTTAAAGAAAATGAGAACACACGCGCTTTGGGCGAGGCTTTGCAGTCGGGCAATCTTGCGCAGACAAAACAGCAGCTGCAAATGCTTAATAATGCAATAAGCGGAATGTCACAGCAGCAGTTGAGCCAGCTTGCAAAGCAGATGTCGCAGACGGCACAAAAGCTGCAAAATGACGATCAGGCAAAAGAACTTCTTAACCAATTGAGCGATAAACTGCAAAACGACCCGAATATGCAGGATATAAGCGATCTTATAGATCAGCTTGATAAAACGCTTGAACAGCAGGCGCAGAACAATGCCGATCTGAAACAGGCACTTCAGGAAGTTAATAATGCCCTTGAAAACTC
>JAGAHK010000032.1 GCA_017627115.1 Bacillota bacterium
ACCTCAAAATGTGTACTTTGCGGCAGATGTATAGCACGCTGCCAGAATGCACACGGTCTGGGAATACTCGGTTTCGAGAACAGAGGTTTTTCAACCTTTGTTGCACCTGCCGAGGACAGAAGTTTTGCAAATTCACCCTGTATACAGTGCGGTCAGTGCGTAAGTGTATGTCCTACGGGCGCACTTATGGAAAACTCCGAGATAGGCAGGATAGATGCGGCTTTCAAAGCAGGCAAGCACGTTATCGCGCAGGCTGCTCCCGCCGTTCGTGCCGCTTTGGGCGAGGAATTCGGTTATCCCATCGGCACACCCGTTACGGGCAAGATGATAGCCGCTATGCGCAGACTCGGTTTCGAGAGAGTATATGACGTTAACTTCGGTGCAGACCTCACCATTATGGAAGAGGGTACCGAGCTTCTCGGCAGAATACAAAACGGCGGTGTGCTGCCTATGATAACATCATGCTCACCGGGCTGGATAAACTATGCCGAATACAACTACGGCGATCTTCTGCCGCACCTTTCATCGTGCAAATCACCGCATCAGATGCAGGGCGCAGTTCTGAAGAGCTATTGGGCTGAACAGAACGGTATTGCACCCGAGGATATCTTTGTTGTATCGGTAATGCCCTGTACCGCAAAGAAGTTCGAGAAAGAGCGTGAGCAGGAGAAGGTCAACGGCATCCCCGATGTAGATGCGGTTATCACAACAAGAGAGCTTGCACGTATGATAAAGCGCGCAGGTATAATGTTCAACCGTCTGCCCGATGAGGATTGGGACGGCGATATTATGGGCGATTACACGGGTGCAGGCGTTATCTTCGGTGTAACGGGCGGCGTTATGGAGGCTGCTTTGAGAACGGTCTACTTCAAACTCACAGGCGAAGAAAAAGGCGATATAACCTTTACCGAAGTGCGCGGTCATGATGCGGGCATAAGGGAAGCGAGCCTTGATATAAACGGTATGACGGTGAATGTTGCCATAGCTTCGGGTATGAAGAGCGCAAAAGTGCTGCTTGACGATATACGTGCAGGCAAGAGCAAATATCACTTTATCGAGATAATGGGCTGCCCCGGCGGCTGTATAAACGGCGGCGGTCAGCCTTATGTAAGAAGCTGCTTCCTTGAAAACGAGGCAGACGATATTATGGATACCTACAAGGAAAAACGCGCACAGGCGCTTTATACCGAGGACGAAAGACAGACTATCCGTCAGTCGCATAACAATCCGCAGATAATCAAGCTTTACGAGAACTTCCTCGGCGAACCGAATTCGCATAAATCACACGAACTTCTGCATACTTCCTATGCCGCAAGAGAGGGTTTCCCGAAACTTTGAAATAAATAATCAGGTAATACAAGAGCTGCCGCGGCAGCTCTTTTTTACGCGGTCGCTGCGCTCCCCCGGCTAATGCAACACCTTGATTTTTCAAACCTTTTATTGACATACTCTCATTGCAGATGATAGAATAAAAGTGTAGAGAACGGAAAAAATGATCTTATAACGGAGAAAAACAATGAAAATCAATGACGAGATCGAAGTATGGCTGCTTGAACAGGCGGATGAAAAAGTGAGCAGTTTCTGTTCGGGGCTTCTGCCGGGTACAGAAAATATTTTAGGCATAAAAACTCCCGTTTTAAAGGCATATGCCAAAACAATCGCAAAAAATCCCGATAAGGCGGATTTCCTTGAAAGCCTGCCGCATAAGTATTTTGAAGAAAACCAGCTTCATGCTTTTGTGGTCGCACTTGAAAAGGATTTTGACAGGTGTATGGAGCTTACCGAAAAATTCCTGCCGTATATAGATAATTGGGGTACCTGCGACCAGTTTTCGCCTGCGGTATTCAAAAAGAACACGGACAGGCTTTTGCCCTATGCGCTGAAATGGACGGACTCGGACAGGGTGTTTACCATACGCTTCGGTATAGGTATGCTTATGCGCTATTTCCTTGACGATAAGTTTGAAACGCGCTTTGCCGATAAGGTGGCTGCTGTCACTAACGGGGAATACTATGTTATGATGATGAAAGCGTGGTATTTTGCGACTGCGCTTGCAAAACAGTATGATGCAGTGATACCTTATATAGAAGAAAAACGTCTCGACAAAGTATCACATAACAAGGCTATACAAAAAGCAGTGGAGAGTTACCGCATAAACAACGAACAAAAGGAGTATCTGCGGACTTTGCGTATAAAGTGAAAGGAGTTTACGGCATATGAAAAGATTTATTGTACCAATGTTAACGGCAGCGGCAATGCTGCTTTTCGGGCAGACCGTGTATGCCTATACAATGCCCGGTGATGCCGATGGGAACGGAAAAGTAGAATCGAGAGATGCGGCAGTCGTGCTGCACTGTATTGCGGACGGGAATATATCGGACTTCGGCGAGGAAAGACGGCGTGCTATGGATATTACATATGACGGCAGTGTGGATGTGTATGATGCCGTTGCCATACTTAAACTGCTTGATCGGCCCCCAATAGCCGAAAACGAGATAATAACGGATTTTTCGGCATTGAAAAGCGCTGTCAAAAACAATAAACAAACTATCTATGTAAAAGGCAGGATAGAGTGTTCGGCAAGGCTTGATCTGCAAACGGCAAATTCGGGAGTGAGCGTTATAGGTCTTAAAGACGAGAACGGTCAGGATGCCGTGCTCGATTTTGCAAAGCTGCGTGACAGCCTTACCTCAAAGGGTGAAAAAGGTGTGGGTATATATATCAAAGGCTCGGAATATACGCTCGAAAACCTTATCATACAAAACGCAGGTGACTGCGGTGTGCGTGTGAAAGGCACCGATGCGGGCAATTCCGTATTCAGAAACTGCGTTTTCCGCTATAACAACAACAGCGGTGTTTCCGTAACGGCAGGCGGACACGACAACAGTTTTTATAACTGCGACAGCTACCGCAACGGCGATATTGTGCAAAACGGCGGCGATGATGCGGACGGCTTTTCGGTCAAGCTTGCGGCAGCGGGCAAAAACTATTTTTATAACTGCCGTGCGTGGGAAAATTCGGATGACGGCTGGGACAGTTTCAGAAAAAGCGGTGAAACGGGTATGCCCGAAATAGACTATATCGAATGTCTTGCATGGAACAACGGCAATATCAAGGTCTTTACGGGTGAATATGACTATGAACAGGGGCTGCCGCTCGATAAAAACCTTCTTTATGTGCAGGCTATACTTAAAAACGACCCCGATTTTGAGTCAAAGTACAATGCACGCAGCATAAGCGAATGGCCAAAGGTAAATATGCAGCTTTTTGGCATAACAAAAGGCTATACGGAGCTTTATGCTACCTGGGGCGGCAATCCCAACGGCTATAAGTTCGGCTCGGCTAATTCGGGCAGTGATGAATACCGTTATATCGAAAACTGTATTGCTTTTTGTCATATAGGCAGTGAGGTCAAAGGGAAAGCAAAGGGCTTTGACCAGAACAGTGCAAATGGTCTTTTATATGATATGAAAAACATCCTTGCCTTTGACAATGTTGTAAATATAAATATGGATATCATGACACCGAAAACAGTCAGCGGTGTTGTATGGGCATTTGACAAAGCGGCTGCGCTTGACGGCAAATCCTACAGCGAGGCAAAAGGCAGCCTTAATGTCAGCGAACCGTCAAATAAGGCGGAGTTGAAAACAAAGGTATATGCTTACCGTGATATGATATGCGATCACGTCTATAACGATATGATACCGGGCGAAAAAATATGTGACGTGTTTGAATAAAAATGCCCTGAAGTATATAAAAATACACAAAACTGTATTTGTTTTGAGTTTCCCCGTTTTTTCGATAATTTTTTGAAAAGATAAATTATTGTTTATGGCGGCATCGCTCCGCTCGCCTGTCTGGCGAAAAGCAGGCTTTTCGCCAAATTTGCAGTCTTGTCTGCGCGCCTCCCGTTGGTCGACACTTGCAAGCCTGTAAAGTATGCGAACTTTGTTCGCTCCTCGGCGAAAACGCGGTTTCCGCCTGCGGATTTCAGCCTGCGGCGCTGATAGTGTTAGTAAAAGTATGAGTTGCATTAGCCTTGGCTCCCCTTTAGCGCAGCGAT
>JAGAHK010000356.1 GCA_017627115.1 Bacillota bacterium
ACAAAAATAATTTTAGCCGATGGCGGCGCATTTGTAGGCGACCATGCTAATGTGAAGCCTAACAGGCTGAACATAGCAAACAGAGCCGTTAAGCAAATGCGCAAAATTATTTTTGGTATCCTTAAATCAGCGTTTTCCTAAAAACCAAACTATTAAGCCTATTATCTTTTATACGCTATTCTAATTTTATAATTAATTCGTCTAAAAGTCAATACAAAAAACAGAAATTTACTCAAAATACTCAAAATTTTAATATTGCCGTAACATTTTACTCTTCACCGATAAGTGCAAGGAAGTCCTCCTCGCTTATTATCGGTATGCCGAGTTCTTTTGCTTTTTTGTTTTTTGAACTGTTTGAAGTTACATCATTGTTTATAAGATAGCTTGTTTTTGCCGATACGCTGCCCGTTGCCTTGCCGCCGAGAGCCTCTATCTTTGCCTGCAATTCCTTGCGGTTTTTGAAGTGATGTACATCACCTGTTATAACAAAAATCCTGCCGTCAAGCAAAAGTGCGGTATTATCTGTTTTTGGAATATCAAATTCAAGAATAGTGCGCATTTTTGAAACAAGTTCAAGATTTTTTTCATCTTTGAAGTACTTTTCAAGCGATGCGGCAATAACATCACCGAAACCGTCCACCATAAGCAGTTCTTCGGCATCTGCGGCAATGATCCTGTCAAGATCGTAATTATATTTTTTGCACAAAAGCTTTGCATTGCCAAGCCCAACATTATCAATGCCCAAAGCATAGATAAAGTTTGGCAGACCTGCTTTTTTGCTCTTTTCTATTGCCGAAACAAGGTTTTCATATGATTTTTCGCCGAAACCCTCGGTATTGACAATAATATCCCTGTGCTTATGCAGTGAATAGATGTCCGTAAAATCATTAAGCAGACCAAGCGCGATAAACTTTTCAAGCGTACTTTCGGAAAGACCCTCTATATTCATCGCATCACGGCTGACAAAATGCGCAAGACCATGCACAAGTTTTGCCTTGCAGTTTGGATTGGGGCATCTTAAAGCCTCGCCGTCACGCAGGCTGACAAGCGCAGTCTTGCCGCCGCATACGGGACAGGTATCGGGTATGGGTGCATTACCGCTTTTTGTCAGGTTTTCAGCCACCTGCGGTATTATCATATTTGCCTTATATACGGTTATGGTATCGCCTATACCGAGCATAAGATTTTTCACTATGCTTACATTATGCAGGCTTGCGCGTTCAACGGTCGTGCCCTCAAGTTCAACGGGATCAAAGACTGCTATCGGGTTTATAAGACCCGTGCGTGATGCACTCCACTCTATCTCGCGCAAAGTAGTTTCCGCCGTTTCGTCCGCCCATTTAAAGGCTATGGAATCACGCGGAAATTTTGCGGTCGAGCCCAAAGACACCGAATATGCTATATTATCATAAGTAAGCACAAGGCCGTCCGTAGCAAACGGATTTTGGGGTATAAACTCCTCAAACTCACGTACTGCCGCCGCAACGGTATCTTTATTGACAAATTTTCTTTTGACCGTATCAAAACCGCGTTTATCAAGCCAATCCATACCCTCGGATTTATTTGCGAAGTTCATGCCCTCCGCCGATACAAGCGAAAACGCAATAAAGCAAACACTTCTTTGAGCGCATATCTCGCTGTTGAGCTGGCGCACCGTGCCGCTGCAAAGGTTGCGCGGATTTTTATACTCATCCTCGGGAGCAAGTCGGCTGTTTATCTCTTCAAAATCCTTGAACGATATAACTGCCTCGCCCCTTAAAACAAGTTCGCCCTTGAAATCAAGCGAAAGCGGTATGTTTTTAAATGTGCGTGCGTTATGCGTGATATCCTCGCCGATCACACCGTTTCCGCGTGTAAGTGCCTGTTTAAGACTGCCGTTTTCATAGGTCAGTACAACGGTAAGACCATCCATTTTATAAGAAAGCAGTCCGACATTATCGCCCAAAAACTCCGCAAGGCGCGGCACTTCTTTGGTTTTATCGAGCGAGAGCATGGGCGAGGGATGCTCTACCTTTGTAAGATTGCTCAAAACGGTGTAGCCGACTTTCTGTGTAGGGCTGTCGGAAAGGACGATGCCCGTTTCGGCTTCAAGCGCAACAAGTTCATCATACAAAGCATCATAATCCTTGTCGCTCATTATTTCCTTGTCCTGCTGATAATACGCTTTGGAAGCGCTGTTGAGCAGACTGACAAGTTCTTTCATTCTCTCCATAGTTATATTTCTCCTAAAAAATTATTTACATTATTTCAAAATGCCTGCGATACCGCTTGGGTATATTGATATCGCAGAAACAGTTTATTTCCGACAAAAATTTTGATATTACTGCAAAGCCTTCGTTATAAAAAGTTTTTATGCGCTTTTGCTTGTCGGTGATACCCTTGTAATCGATCGGGCAGACAAACGTCCAGTCGGCTGTTTCATCATCAAAGATTATCCTGTAGTATTTATCGAGAGTGCGGCTGTCATACCCCGACTTTTCAAGCAGGATATGATGTTCTATACATTCAT
>JAGAHK010000357.1 GCA_017627115.1 Bacillota bacterium
CGCCTTTTGAGCGAAAACTCGGGCAGCCTTTCCGATCTTGCCGAACAGAGAGCGCAGCAGCAGACAAAGATAACAAACAGCCAAAATGCAGTTTATACACAAGACGGAGGTATTATATCCTGCTATTCGGACGGACTTGAGGCTTCCTATACTCTTGATAAGCTGAGCAGTTTCAGTGAAAAGGAAACAAGCGTGAGGTCTTCGGGCAAGGCGTTGAGCAAAAATGTCAAAGCAGGCGACCCTCTTTTCAGGGTAGTCAGGTCAAACGAATGGTATATTGCTTCCTATATTCCGAATTCGCAGATAGAAACGTGGACAGTAGGTGATACGCGCACTATATATATACACGGCAGAAATGACGAGAGCGTGCCGCTTGAAGTTGAGGTATCAAGCATAAATACAGGCGATAAGACAAGCTATGTTATTATGAAGGAAACAAAATTCCTGATCGACTACATAAATTCAAGAAGTGTTGAGTTTGAAACATCAAAGGCGGTAAACGGCTTTAAAGTACCCAATTCCGCCATAGTCGAGCAGACGATGCTGAAAGTTTCCAAAGAATTTGTTGTGAACAACAGCGTTTATAAAAAAGTGGATGAGGACACTTTCTCACAGCTCAATGTTGTTCCCGCAGGGGAGGATACCGAGGACGGAAAGGTTTATATACCTTTTGATATAAACAGGATAAACGTGGGCGATGTGCTTGTTATGCCCGACGATAAAACAAAGACCTTTACCATAAGCGAAGTTGTTACCGTAAAAGGCGTGTTTGTTATGAACACGGGTATTGCCGATTTTTGCAAGATAAATCTTGAAAACTCGGTATCAAACGAAAATTATACGGTACTTGATCCATCGCTCAACGGCAATATAAAAATATATGACCGTATCGTTACGGATACTCTCAATATCGAAAAACAGCAGAAACTGATAAGTTAAGGGGGAGAAAAAATTGAGCATAGCCGAAAATCTTGCGGATATAGAAAGGCGCATAAGCGCCGCAGCACAAAAAAGCGGCAGAAAGCGGGAAGATATACTCTTGCTTGCAGTCACAAAAACCATTGATACAGACCGCATAAAAGAGGCTGTCGAGCTTGGTTATACGAGCCTCGGCGAAAACAGAGTGCAGGAGATAATGGAAAAATACGATAAAATACAAGGTGTTGATTGGCATCTTATCGGGCATTTGCAGACTAACAAGGTCAAGTATATAGCCGATAAGGTAAAGATGATACATTCCGTTGACAGCCTTAAACTCGGTGAGGAGATCTCAAAACGCTGCGCAAACTGCGGCAGGGTGATGGATATACTTGTTGAGGTGAATATAGCGGGCGAGGAAGCAAAACACGGTGTACCGCCCGATAAGGCACAAGAACTTGCAGCTGAACTTGCAAAGCTGCCCAATTTGCATATAAAGGGGCTTATGACGGTTGCACCTTATGACCCCGAACCCGAAAACAACAGAAAATATTTCCGCTTAATGCGAAAATTGTTTGTTGACATACAGAACAAAAACTACGATAATACAGATATGGAGTTTTTATCTATGGGTATGACGAACGATTATGAAACAGCTATTGAAGAGGGCGCGAATATAGTGCGTATCGGTACGGGTATATTCGGCGCAAGAAATTATACATGATATTTTTACTATTATAACGGAGGATGTTTATTATGGCTAATCTTTGGGAAAAATTCAAGGACTTTGTAAGCGGCGCAGACTACGAGGACGAATATGATGATGAATATGATGATGAGTACGAGGATGAGTATGAGGAAGCGGCTCCGCCTATCCGCTCATACCGCTCAACAGGTACTGCTTCTTCGACTTCAAGAACAAGCACAAGGACGGTAACACCTCGTCCCTCATCGCCTATCCGTTCAACATCTTCGTCATCTTCATCTTTCAGGAATACAATAAGCTTACAGCAGATGACAAAGCCGTCTTCACGTTCGTCAAAGGTGATGAACATAAATACCAATGTGAATATGCAGGTGATAGTGGCTACACCAAAGAGCATAGAGGAAGCGGGCGAACTTTGCGCACATCTTAAAGAGCGCAAGACGATAATCGTAAATCTTGAAAATGTTGAGCACTCAACGGCACAGAGGATCAGCGATTTCCTCTGCGGCGCAAATTACGCGCTTGACGGCAGCATACAGCTTATATCTGGCGAGATATTCGTTATCTGCCCTATAGATGTGGAGATAAGCAGTCAGCTTAAAGAGGATCTTAAAGCCAATGCACTTCAGCTGACTTATTCAAAATAAGGTCTCGGGGTCTTGGGGGAGATGCCGAAATCGGTTAAAAATTGTTTATAATAAAGGAGAAATTTATGAAATTCAAGAAAATAATGGCTTTGGCAATGGTGTTGAGCTGCGCTTTGCAGATAAATACATATGCGGATGGTGCACCCGTTATCGGTGAAGTTATATGGCAGACCAAAGAACTTGTTAAAATAAGCACCGAAGCGGATCTGCGCGATTTTGCGGCAAAGGTCAATGCGGGCGATGACTTTTCAAATAAGCTTGTAAGGCTTGAAAACGATATCGTCCTTGACGGCACGACCGAATGGATACCCATAGGCAATGCCGAGACAACACCGTTTTCCGGGGACTTTGACGGAAAACATCACACAATAAAAAATCTGAAGCAGACAAGCAGCGACAGCCTGTTTTACGGTCTTTTCGGCTATGTGAAAGACGGCACGGTCGAAAATGTGAAGCTTTCAAATGTTTATTTACAAGCAAGCGAGCTTTATAATGAAAAAGATCCCGTTTTTCTCGGTTCTGTTGTAAGCATTGCGGAAAACAGCCGTTTATACTATTGTAATGTGCTTGACGGCAGTATTATCGCAACGGATGCAAAGCTTAAATATGCTGCCGAGTATCTTGGTATGGCAGGCGGTGTTGTAAGTTATGCTTATAACAGCTCTGTTTACTATTGCTCAAACGGTGCCGCAATAACGGCAAACGGCAGCGCGGGCGGCATATCGGCAATTGCAGACGGCGGCGACGAAGGTAAAAGCATATATCAATGTTTCAACAAAGGCGTTATAAGAGGTTTTTACAGCGGTGCAGTTATATCGGGCATCTGCTGCAGAAACAATGGTTCGCTGTCATATTGCTACAATATCGGTGAAGTCTCATCCGTCGGAAGGTTTGCAGCAGGCATTTCTACAGAGAATAACGGAAAGGGAACTATCGCCGATTGTATCGATCTCAACGAAAAGAATACAAGTTATACAACAAACGCAGGCACCATAGAAAAGCTTTACTACACAAACCAGACCGATGACTATAAGGTACTGTCTTTCCCGAATTCAGGCAAAGCCGATATAATAAGGACGGATGCAGGCATTTCCGATTATGAGCTTAAAAAACTGCTCAATAAAAAACGTGAGTGTTATGCTCTTGAGGTTTACGGCACACGCCCTGTTTTCTATTGGGAGGCACAGTATAACAACGGCGCATGGATCCGCGGTGATTTGACGGGAGAGGGCGAATTTACCGAAAAAGATATAACGCTTATGCTCAAAAACCTGACAGGCGCAAAAACGTATTACGAACAAAAAGCCGCCGACTACAACGCCGATGGCACAGCCGATATGAAAGACGTTGTTGAAATGATGAACTGCAGCAGATACTATAAAATTCAAGGAGCTTTGATAACTTATGACGATGGTAACTGATGTAATAAAAATATTTTTTACCGTATTGGAATACGCAATATTTTTCCGTTGTATACTTTCGTGGTTTCCTATCGACAGGAGCAACCCGATATACCAGCTTTTGCACAGCCTGACCGAGCCTATACTTGCACCTGTGCGGAATATAGTTTATAAGTCGCCTATCGGCGGCAGTATGACAATGATAGATTTTTCACCGGTTATTGCAATGCTTATCTTAAACGGCATTGAGAGCGTGATATTAAATCTTTTGAGTTGATGCTATGTTTAATAAAGAAGAAATACTGAAAAATGTGACCGACAATGACGAAAAGCTGCTCTATGCCAAAAGTCTTGACAAGGCAATGCTTACCGCAAAACGGCATGAGCCTGCATTTACAACGTTTTTCGACCCGTTCAAGCTTGACAGGTTTAAAAAACTTTTGGGTTATACCGAAATAAAAGTTGTGGACTACGGCGGTTTTGACGAGGCTGAAAGACGTATGATAGGCTTTTTCCCCGATTATTACGATTGGGATAAGGCAGAGTTTCCCATAACACCCGTTGAGATAAGCTTCACACGCTTTTCAAAAACGCTCACTCACCGCGATTTTCTCGGCTCGGTGCTCGGTCTTGGCATAACAAGGGAAAAGGTCGGCGATATAATCGTTGAGGATGAACGCGCCATCGTGTTTGCGGAGACCTCAATAGCGGACTATATTGCCGCAAATCTTGAATATGTAGGTCACACCAAAATAAAAACATGTATACTTGAAAGCTATGCGCCGCCCGAAAAAGAAGCGGTCGAAAAGAAGATAACGGTTGCCTCACTGCGCCTTGATGCGGTTTTGAGCGGCTGTTTTAATATTTCAAGGACAAAAGTCTCCGACCTTATAAAAGGCGAAAAGGCATATATAAATTGGCTTGCAGCGGACTCTCCGTCAAAACAGCTTTGCGAGGGAGATATTATTACTCTGCGCGGCAGCGGCAGGGCTGTGTTGAAAGAAATAAACGGCAAGACAAAAAAAGACAGATTTCTTATTACGGTGGAAATATTCAAATAAATTTGTATA
>JAGAHK010000358.1 GCA_017627115.1 Bacillota bacterium
AGCGTTCGGATAAACTGCAGAGCTTGGTTCGCGAGATTATGAAACTTGCATCGGAAAAGATAAATTTCAATGCTAACGAAAATCCTGTTATGGTGGAAGCAAGACCTCATCCCGACGGTATCGCGCTTATTGTTTCGCGCACACCCGAAAAGGCGGATCAGGTTTCGGGGGATGACCTCAAAAAGCATCTTTCAAGCCTATACAGTGACTTATTCGGAGAACGGTCCGACAATATCATTGATGATGACAGTCCCGTAAATGAAATTTATACCGACCGCAATACGGTAACCGACTTTATTTATATGTTTGACAGCCTTTCATCCGCAATTACTGCGTGCAGCATAGGCGCTCCCGAATATCACGGCGACAGTGCACTGTACAAAATGGAAGGAAAATTTTATCTGGTATTAAGATGCAGCTACAGCGAGTTTACGCCCGCCGCCAGAAACTGCTTTATGGAATACGGCGAATTTTGTCCGCTCCACAGCGGCAGTGTCGGTATGCTGACAGAGTACGGCAAGACCATTATAAAAGAAGATGCCGTTATATCCCTTGCAAAATGCAAATAAAAACAAAGCCACCCTTTTGGGTGGTTTTTTTTTTAAAAAAATACCGCAGCAAAACCTGCCGCGGCATTTGACCAATATAAAAATCGGGGCGACAGGATTTGAACCTGCGACCTCAGCGTCCCGAACGCTGCGCGCTACCAAACTACGCTACACCCCGACAACATATCTATTATACATCTTTTCATTTGAATAGTCAAGAAAATTTTTACGGGGCAGACAAAAAACGTTTTATCTGCCCTGTTTTTAATCAAAATACAATCAAAACACAATTATTTTTTTGCGTTTTTGTTCAATATTTTCAAAATCACAAGCACTACTGTCAGCATACCCGTAAGTACACCTACGCCAAGCAGTGCAGGCAAAGGAAG
This sequence comes from Bacillota bacterium, assembly GCA_017627115.1. Taxonomy (GTDB): domain Bacteria; phylum Bacillota; class Clostridia; order Lachnospirales; family CAG-274; genus RGIG4310. The sequence goes on from JAGAHK010000358.1 coordinate 938, forward strand.
CCTTTTTGGCTTATCTTCTTCGGACTGTGCAGGCTCTACCTCTATATCCGCAGTTATGCCGTAAATGCCGTCCTCAAAGGTCAATTCATATCTCGGTATGCTCACAGAGATCTCCTCGCCGTGATCCTGCACTATCTCTTTTGCAAGTTCGGCATCAATAAGACCGATAGTCTTAACATCATTTATCGGCTTTATATACTGTACCTCAACAGGTGTGCTGTCAGCAAGGTCACCGTAAACAAAGATAATATCTTCACGCGGGTCAAGGTTTTTTATAATATCCTGTGACTGCGCATTGTTTGTGCCCTTTATCGTTGTAGTATATATCATAACAAACCGCCTTTCGCATAAAAACACCATTATTATCAAAAGAAAAACACTGTTATCAAAAGAAAAATGCACCGCAAAACGGTGCATCGAATGGGAACAATAGGGCTCGAACCTATGACCCTCTGCTTGTAAGGCAGATGCTCTCCCAGCTGAGCTATGCTCCCGAAGCTACTATATTATGATAACACAAAAATAACTGCCTGTCAACCATTTATTTTGATACTATTATTTATTTTCGTCTATATAGACTATTTCATTTGGTTTAACAAGACCGAGTCTCTCGCGCGCAACTTTTTCAATATAGGCATCGGTATCCTGATATGAGATCTCTTTCATCAGCTCAATATTTTTTTCAACAAC
>JAGAHK010000359.1 GCA_017627115.1 Bacillota bacterium
CTTTGACGTTTAAAAATTAATTGGGGGTGCGAAAATGAAGTACACAAAACTTGGAAATTCCGATTTAAAGGTTTCCCGCATCTGTATGGGCTGCATGGGTTTCGGCGATGCCAAAAACGGGCAGCACTCGTGGACGATAGACGAGGAACATTCAAGGGAGATAATAAAAAGAGGACTTGAACTCGGTGTAAACTTTTGAGCAGGACGGCATAATTATCAGCCGTGTTGAAGAAATAGCAAACAAGCATAATGTGAGTATGACGGAAGTTTCGCTTGCATGGCTTATATCAAAAACATCTTCTCCCGTTGTCGGCGCAACCAAACTGCACCATATCGAGGGCGCGGCAAAGGCTGTTGAGCTGGAATTGAGCGAGGAAGAAAAGAATTATCTTGAAGAACCCTATGTACCGCACGCACTTGCAGGCGTAATGGCACAGAACAAGCCTGCAAACAAAGACGATAAGCACGTTTGGGGTACGGGAAGTCAGAAAATATAAGGAGGAAATACTATGAAAAATTTACCGAAGATCGCACTTGGTGCATGGGCATGGGGCAATGACGGAACATTCGGAAACGACTTTACGGCAGAAACATTAAGGCCGATATTTGACACGGCTATGAAAAACGGGCTGAACCTTTGGGACACGGCTTATGCTTACGGTATTGGCACTTCCGAAAAGGTGCTTGCAGGCTTTTTAAAGGGTCTGCCGAGAGAAAGCTATCTTGTATCGGACAAATTTACACCGCAGTGTGCCGATGCTTCCTCGCCGAGCGCAATGAAAGATATGATAGAGATGCAGCTTGAACTTATGGAGCTTGACCGTTTTGATATTTACTGGATACACAATGTATGGGATGCGCCGAAGTGGACGGAGGAGCTTGCAAAATATTTTGAGGGCAAGGATAATGTGCCGCTACTCGGCGTTTCAAACCACAACCTTGCCGAGATAAAGCAGGCGGCGGAGATATTAAAGGCGCACGGTCTGAAATTATCGGCGGTACAGAACCATTTGAGCCTTATAAACCGTTCATCCGAACATTCGGGCATACTTGATTACTGCAAAGAAAACGATATTTGCTTCTTTGCGTATATGGTGCTTGAACAGGGCGCTCTTTCGGGCAAGTACGATACAAAGCATCCCATGCCCGCAGGCTCGGCAAGGGCGGAAGCCTACAACCCCGTGCTTGATAAAATAGAAATTCTTAATGGTGCATTGAAAAAGCTTGCCGATAAATACAATGTCGGGATCGCACAGATACCCGTTGCATGGGCTGTTGCAAAAGGCACTCTGCCCATTATCGGCGTTACCAAAACAAAGCACGTTGAAGATGCGGTAAAGGCGGCAAATATTACACTTACCCCCGAAGAAATGGCAGAACTTGAAAAACTTGCCGACAGTCTTGAAATAAACGCAATTCGTTTTTGGGAAAAGGAGATGAAATAATATGAATAAAAAATTCGGTTTATGGTTTTTGCTTGCACTCCTGCTGGTCATGAGTTTCTCTATGTCCGTAAGTGCGGCAGATAAAGAGATAGTATTGAAGATAGACGACCCCATGATGACCGTAAACAAAAGCGAAAAACAAATAGACAGTTTCGGTACGGCGCCTGTCATCTCAAACGGCAGAACCCTTCTGCCCATAAGAGCGGTCGTTGAAGAAATGGGAGGTTCGGTGGAATGGAACGCCGAAAACAAGCAGACGGAGCTTAAATATGCCGATACGGAGATAGTTCTGACAACGGACTCAAAAACGGCTTTGTTAAACGGTGCGGAAACAGCCATAGACACAGCACCCGTTATCATCAATGCAAGAACTTTCCTGCCGATAAGGTTTATTGCCGAAAGTTTTGGCTTTAAAGTTGATTGGAACAGCGAAAGCAAGACGATAACGATATTATCATCCGACAAAACGGAAGAAGCCGAAGAGGTCAAGGAAACACAGCCCGAAGATACGGAAGAGGTTAAGGAAACGGAGCCCGAAAATGCTAACAAAACATTGGTGGTGTATTTCTCCGTTACGGGCAATACCGATAATGCGGCCAAAAAGATAGCATCGGAAACAAATGCCGATATTTACAAAATAGAGGCAAAACAGCCCTATACAGATGAAGATATAGACTATAATGATGACAATTCAAGAACAAGCAAAGAACAGAACGATAAATCGGCAAGACCCGAAATTGACGGCGTTATTGAAAACTTTGACGATTACAGTCTGGTTTTCGTTGGCTATCCTATATGGTGGGGCGATTCGCCGAGAATTATGAGCACATTTGCCGAATCATACGACTTTACCGATAAAACCGTAGTTCCGTTCTGTACTTCCGCAAGCAGCCCGATAGGTTCAAGCACAAAAACCTTTTCACAATTGGCAAAAGGCGGAAAATGGCTTGAAGGAAAAAGATTTTCTGCAAATGCTTCACAAACGGAGATCTCGGAATGGATAAAAAGCCTTGATTTGAATTAACAGTTTATATACATAGTTCTGCCTCGTGTTAAGTTTTAGCTTTATGCCATGTTAACATATTCTTTCTTCCGGATCAAGGATCTATTTGGTATAATAATTATAAGCAAATATTGTTGCGGGCGGCGATCCCGCAAAGGTGATTAAGGAATAGTAAAAGAATTTTTAAGATAATATGAAGGGAGAATTATTTATGCAGACTTACATCACTTTAAACGACAAAACAAAAATACCGCAGTTCGGACTTGGGGTATATATGGTGCCCGAGGGTGCAGAAACGGAAAATGCGGTTTATGAGGCTTTAAAAATGGGTATTCGCCATATCGACACAGCACACGCCTACCAAAACGAAAGAGGTGTCGGCAAGGCAGTCAAAAAATCGGGCATCCCCCGTGAGGAGATATGGATAACAACAAAATTGTGGCCGAGCGAATAAGGCGAGGGCAAGACCGCCGCTGCCATTGACAAAATGCTTGACAGACTTGATACAAAATATATCGACCTTTTGCTTTTGCATCAGCAGTTCGGCGATTATCTCGGCGCGTGGAAAGATATGGAAAAGGCTGTCAAGGCAGGCAAAGTAAGATCTATCGGCATAAGCAATTTTGAGTCCGAAAGGCTTGAAGAATTGTGCGAAGCGGCAAATATAAAGCCCTCTGTTTTGCAGGTTGAGTGTCACCCTTATTATCCGCAGAACGCCCTTAAAAAGCGTCTTGCACCTTACGGCACGGTGATCGAAAGCTGGTATCCTTTGGGTCACGGCGACAAAGGCCTTATCAATGAAGCTGTGTTTACAAAACTTGCAAAAAAATACGGCAAGACCAATGTGCAGATAATACTTCGCTGGCATATCCAGCAGGGCAATATTATTTTCCCCAAAACCACAAACCCGCAGCATATGAAAGATAATTTTGATATTTTCGATTTCAGCCTTACCGCCGATGAAATGAAAGAAATAGCTAAACTTGATAACGGCAGACGTTTCTTTAATATGTCTCTTGAAGATCAGGAAAAAAATTTAGGCGCATGGAGTCCCGCCGATTAAAAAGGCATTACACTTAAAAAATTGAGAGCTTGAACTTTAGCACAAAGAACAAGTTCTGCGTTGCCGGTCAAAAATAAGCTATCCGTTTTTACCAATATTTGAATATTTACACAATAGTATAAAATCCCGCAATAAACAAATAATACAAGTTGTAAGGAGGTTCAGACAAAACCTCCGTATGGCTTGTATTTTTTTATAAAAAAACAGGAGGATATACAATTGAAAGCAACAGGAATAGTAAGAAGAATAGATGATCTGGGCA
>JAGAHK010000360.1 GCA_017627115.1 Bacillota bacterium
GTGCATGCCCCGCAGGGTTATAGTAAAGGACATTTTTAAATGTCGTTTACTATAAAAACACAGTGGGGCTGCGGCAGACTTATTGCCGTAGCCCCATAATCTTTTCTTGCAAAATGCGGCAGTATATGGTAATATTACAGTGGAATTCAATTCAGCTTAATTGAACTTAATTGAGTTTAATTGAACTTAATTCAACTCAACTCAAATCCAATTCATAGCAAACAACGGAGGAAATAAAATGCGTTTGGTAGTTAAAGTGGGCAGCTCGACTCTTACACACAGTACGGGTATGCTTAACATTCGCCTTGTGGAAAAACTGTGCAAGGTGCTTTCGGATATAAAAAACAGCGGACATGATGTAGTGCTTGTTTCATCGGGTGCGGTGGCAATGGGCGTGGGCAAACTTAATCTGCGTGAGCGTCCGTCCGATACACAGACAAAGCAGGCAGCTGCGGCTGTGGGTCAGTGCGAACTGATGTATACATACGATAAACTTTTCGGCGAATTCAACCACAATGTTGCGCAGATACTTTTAACGGGCAATGACATCAGCGGCGCAAACCGCAAAAATATCGAAAACACATTGAACCGCCTGCTTGAACTCGGCGCTATGCCGATAATCAACGAAAATGATACCGTAAGCACCGCAGAACTTGAAGCGCTTAATGTTCTTGGTGATAATGACACTCTTGCGGCTATCGTGGCGGTATTTGTAAAAGCCGATATGCTTGTGCTTTTAAGCGACATTGACGGTATGTACACCGCCGACCCGCGCTCAAACCCCGATGCAAAGCTTATCCACCGAATCCACAGCCTTACTGCGGAGATACTGCAAAGCGCAGGCGGCAGCGGCACTTCACAGGGCACGGGCGGTATGGTAACAAAACTCAATGCCGCAAAAATAGCCTGCGGCAAGGGCATTGATATGGTAATAGCCAACGGCGACAGACCCGAAAACCTTTATGATATACTCGACGGAAAAGAAGTCGGCACTTATTTTGAGGGAGATAAGAACGAATAAGTTATATAAAAAGGGGATCATAAAAAGAAGATAAAAATGAAACTAAAGAATAAACTGTGCGTTTTTATGGCATGAGTGATGCTTTTGAACACGGGACAAACCTTATATGCTTCAGAAGCGCTCAATATCGTAAACTATAATAAGGAAATATGTTGATATTAAAAATGAGGTTAGTCAATTCACTGTTTTACCTAAAAATTATTATCCTACAAGATTCCTCAACATAGGCAGTATAAAACAAATCGGTCCTTCAGAATTTATTGGTTATCCTTTACAATATTCTACTGTTGAAGTATATTCAAAAAATAGCTCAAACTTATGGAGAATAACAAAAACGGACGAAAATGGCTGGTTTATTTTTTACGCTCCGTATGAAGAAGAAGTGAAACTGATAGTAGACGGCAAAGATACATGGTGAGGGGGCAAATTATGGGGAAAAGAAAAAACATAATCATTGTTTTAAGCGTTATCATTGCTGTTATTGTTTTATGCGGCATATACACCTTTGCGCGTCGCGCATATTACATCGATCATCCGGAATACGCTGATATGGCTGTAAGATGCACATCCGCCTTCAGAGGTTTAGGGCTTGATGAATTCCCTGACAGATACGCTTTTTCTCATATCGAGTTATATGAGTTAAATAAAACTTCATCTAAAAGCGATGCCAAAGAGAAAAGCAGTAAAAAATATATAAGCTTACGTAATTATTACCTTGACGGAATCAAGCCGAATGTTGAAATATCGGATTTTGAATATTATCTGGCTTTGGATTATACGAAATTTATTCTTGATTTATACGGAAAAGAAACCCATAAAAAATACTCCGGAGACAGCAATATCAGTTTTGTAATATTTACGGATTATTGTGTAGACTTCCAATACTATGGATCTATAGGCGAACCTGCCTGCGGAAGTTTAAAAA
>JAGAHK010000361.1 GCA_017627115.1 Bacillota bacterium
AATTGGCGAAAAACCTGTTTTTCGCCAGAGGGTGGAGCTTAATGCGACACCCTCTTTTATAGTATAATTCTTCTTTTTACACCGAACGGCGCGGCAACATACATATTCACATCGCCGCCCACAGTCAGCCCCTCGTTTTCAAGGATGTTCTTCACCGTGTTATACGCAAGTATCGGCGTATTGTTCTCGCTGCTCAGATGTCCGAGAAGTATATATTTAAGCCTGTTGCAAAGCACGTTTTTAAGCGCCTTGCCGCAGTTTTCGTTGCTCAGGTGTCCGAAATCACTCAACACACGCCTTTTAAGCGGATAAGGATAGGGTCCGCTATGTACCATTTCCACATCGTGATTGCTTTCAAGCAAAAGCAGGTCGCAGTCGTGTGTATTTTCGATTATTTTATCCGTGATATGCCCTATATCCGTAGCGATAGTGACCGTTTTGTCAAATGCGCTTATACGGTAGCCCACAGGCTGCGCCGCATCGTGCGGTATCTCGAAAGGACAAAGCGAAATATCGTTTATAACGCAGGGTTCGCCCGCATACACCGCATTTTTGTTGCAGTAGCGTATCTCGCCCACTTTTGAAGGCATATTATCCCAGGTACCCTCGGTCGCATAAATGGGTATATCATACCGTCTTGAAAGTATGCCCACACCGTCCACATGGTCGTTATGCTCATGTGTTACGAAAATGGCATCAATATCCTCACCCGTAAGCCCAAGCTCCGAAAGACCGCTTTCGACCTTTTTGCCGCTCAAGCCCGCATCCACAAGTATTTTTGTATTCTCCGTGCCGATAAACACGCAGTTTCCCTTACTTCCGCTCGCAATGGTGGCAAACTCGACTTTAGCCATTTTCCGTCACTCTTTCTATATCGGCGCCGAGGCTGCGCAGCTTGTACTCAATGCGCTCATAGCCCCTGTCGATAAATCTTACATTGCCTATGCGTGTTTCGCCCCTTGCACAAAGACCCGCTATGACCATAGCCGCACCTGCGCGCAGGTCTGTTGCGTTCACATCGGCGCCGTTGAGTACGGGCTGACCGATAATGACCGCCTTTCTGCCGTCAACAGTGATGTCACAGCCAAGCTGACGCAGCTCGCTGACATATTGGAAGCGGTTTTCCCACACATTTTCTATAAGTACGCTCGTACCCCTTGCCTTGCACAGCAGCACAGCCATCTGCGGCTGGAGATCTGTCGGGAAACCGGGGTAAGCCATTGTTTTTACGTTTATAGCCTTTAAATTGCCGTCCGAGATAACGCGGATATAATCGTCACCCTCGACTATACGGCAGCCTGCCTCTTTCAGCTTTGCGGTAAGGCTGTCCATATGCTTCGGTATAAGGTTGCTGACGGTAACGTCACCGCCGCATACCGCCGCCGCTATCATATATGTGCCTGCCTCTATCTGGTCGGGTATTATCATATACTCCGCCGAATGGAGCTTTTCAACGCCCGTGATACGTATAACATCCGTACCTGCGCCCTTTACCTTTGCGCCCATCATATTCAAAAAGTTCGCCGTATCAACGATATGCGGCTCTTTTGCGGCGTTTTCGATAGTTGTCACGCCCTCGGCAAGTGTTGCGGCAAGCATAATATTGATAGTTGCACCCACACTTGCGGTATCGAGGAAAATACTCGTGCCGACAAGACGCTCTGCCCGAAGGGAGATCACGCCCTTTTCATAGTCCTCCTCAATAGTTGCACCAAGCGCTTTAAGACCGCTCAAATGCAGGTTTATCGGTCTTGAACCAAAGTTACAGCCGCCCGGAAGTGCGACCACGGCTTTTTTAAATCTGCCAAGAAGCGCACCCATAAGATAATAGGAAGCACGCATTTTACGCACATCTTCACTGTCTGCATGATAATCGTTTATATCTGTTGCATCTATTTTGAGTGTCTGTTCGTCTATAAACTCACACTTCGCGCCAAGCCCGTTCAAAGTGGTAACATAGCTTCTTACATCGGCAATGCGCGGCAAATTCTCTATAACGGAAACACCTGCCGCCATTATGGCTGCCGGGATTATGGCAACAACGGCATTTTTTGCGCCGCTGACTGCGACTTCACCGTTAAGCTTGCGCTGACCTCTTATATAAAGACGTTCCAAATGTGATCCACACCTCTCTGAAAATTTACATACAGATACAGTATATCACGTTTTTCGACATATGAAAAGCATTTTTTTAAAAATTTTTAAATTTTTGCTTTTTTTGAATTTAATCAGCGTTTCCTTACTTTTGCCCGATACCGCTTTTTGTACCCTTTGCACAAAGTGTTTTTACGGCTTTTCCCAAAAAGAGTGAGTTCCTTTCGGAACATCACCCGCGCAACAAAAAAGGGGCTGTCGCATTAAGAATATAATAATATTTCAATGCTTAAGTCCCTTATGTTGTCTATGTCCTGTTAAATGAAAATTTTTTAAAGTAATTTTGGCGCCGCAGGCTTTAATCCGCAGGCGGAAACCGCGTTTTCGCCGAGGAGCAGACGAAGTCTGCATACCTTACAGACTTGCAAGTGTCGCAGCGAAGCAAGGCACGCAGACAAGTCTGCTAATTGGCAAAAAACCTGTTTTTTGCCAGAGGGTGGAGCTTAATGCGACACCCTTTACAGTGCGGCAACCTTTGCGCCGAGTGCCTTACAAGCAGCGATACCGTCATCATCGGGTGTAAGGTTGATCTGAAGTGCCTCAACGAAGTTGGCACCCGTTTCCTTAACATCCGCTTCCCACTTGCGCAGCCATTCGCCGTCGCCCCAATCGTAAGAACCGAAGATAGCCACATTCTTGCCCGAAAGGCTTGCTTTAAGTTCCTGATAGAAGGGGTCGAACTCGCTGTCGTCAAGTTCCTCCGCACCCATTGCGGGGCAGCCGAGAACAAGTGTGTCATATTCTGCCGCTTCCGCTGCGGAAATATCGGATACCGATACTGCGCTCACACCTGCGCCCTCTGCTATTGCGTTTGCCATTGCTTCCGTGTTGCCTGTCTGGCTCCAATAAATAACTGCTGTTTTGCTCATTTTTTATTTCCTCCTTGATTTTATCGGCATTGGGCGCCGCTTGCTTTGCGTGGACCGCCCATAAAAAGATCCGTAAGCGATTTTCCCATATCAATGCGCTTTACGACCGCATTTCGGCAGGAATCGTAGCGGCGGAAGGTCTTTTTCGCTTCCTCCACATTCTTATAGACTTTCCAATAGCCCGTATACTTGCAGCCCTCGTTTTTGTGATAGATAAAGCCGTAAATATCGTCTATGGGATAGCCCAGAAATGCGCCTATCTCGTGGGGAAAATCCCCGGGCGCTATCCTTTCGCCAAGCCGTTTGAGCTTTGCATCAAGCCCGCGACCGTAGCCGTAGCTGCGCAAAAAAGCCGCAATATCAGCCCTGCCAAGATAAGCCGTCAGCTTGCTTCTGCGGTAAACAAGGATAAGCAGACGGTTTTTCTGCTCGCAGAGCACTTTAAGATAAATGTCGCTGCCGTTTAAAAGACTGTTCAGCCGCGATATTTCGTTTTTGACCTTTACCGCATCGTCGGCGGCATACGAAAACAAATTTGATGGCTTTATGCCTGCCAAAGCAGGCGCACAATAAAGCGCAAGCTCATGCTCCAACATAGAGATCACTTCCGGATAAAAAATTAGTTATCACTAACCGATATAGTTAGTTTATCATAACTTACTGCTTTTGTCAATATCTTTCTTTTTTGAGTTTTCCTGTTTTTCTTTGATATATTCCTTATATGTATGATTATTGGCTGTAAATAGAAAAAATATAATTGTTTGATAGTTTGTTAAATTATTGTTTTTGCTCGTTGTCGCATAGCGACAACATCGCCGGAGAAAAGCAGGCTTTTCTCCGTTTTGCAGCCGCACTGCGCGCCGCTTGCGGCGTCACTTGGCGTCTGTAAGGAAGAAAAAACAAGTTTTTTCTCCTCGGGTAAAGCGCGGTTTCACCCTGCGGATTAAAGTCTGCGACGCTTTGAGTTACTTTAGAAAAGAAAAGACGTTGCATTAGTCTTGCCTCCCCTTTAGCGTAAGCGATTAG
>JAGAHK010000033.1 GCA_017627115.1 Bacillota bacterium
AAATAGAATGTATATAAAGCTTGTAAAAAACATTTTTGTTTTTACTCTCCACAGAAGGTGATATAATGAAAGACCGAAACGGAATAGTCGGTGATACCGACAAAAACAATTTAATAGGTTCTGCCATTATAAACGAGTTTTCAAACATAATTGTAGCAGATGAACTTATATATCTCTTTTTGGGTACAAGTTATTCTATACCTTTCAAGGAATATATTTTGCCCGAATACAGGGATGAGTTTATGGCTATACTTGAAACTTGCTCTTATTCTCACAAGACTTTTGTTTCCAAATGCAAAAGGTACGACGGGGAAGCTGTGGACATTTCTATCGTTATGTACATTAAGCTTATAGGTGACAAGCAGTATATCAATATCGACCTTTACGATATAGGATATATGACACGCGAATATAATAATTATTTGCTCAACAACCGTATTTTTAACCGTCTTATTGATATTACGACAAATATCGTTTTTAAATATGATGTTGAAGCAGGCATTATCACCGTAAACAAAAACAGAGATACTATATTCCGCGGTTCCATGAATACTTACCGTCAGACTGTAATAGAAAACGAATTCGTTGAAAAAGAGTATCTTGAACAGTTTATACAGATGTGTGATGCAATAGAAAACAGTGACGGCGACGGTTTTTACAAACTGAATACGACATTTTTCAGCAGCGAAGAGAATCGTGGATACCAGACGACTTATGCTGCCTTCTCCACGGTAGAATACAATTCGCAGGTCGCCTATACTATCGGTTATTATTCAAGCGGCATTTCAGCTTCCGCAAAGAATTATGCCAACAACCGTGCCGACCTTGACCCTCTTACGGGTCTGCTCAACAAAAAGGCGATATATCAGTATTCTCTTGATATTATCGAGAAAGCAAGGAAAGAGGGTTTTCTTGTTACCTTTGTTATGATAGATCTTGACAATTTCAAAGAGATCAACGATACCTACGGTCATATGTTCGGTGATACGACGCTTGTAAATGTTGCACGAATAATGACTAATTCAGTAGGCGAGCGCGGTGTTGTAGGACGTATCGGCGGCGACGAATTCTTTATCGTGCTTACGGGTTTTGAAGACGGCGATTATGCGGTAAGACCTGTGATCCGCTCTATCCGTTCTCATGTTCAATGGTATTTCAAACACCGTATAAATGATATGAAAGTTACCTGTTCTGTCGGCACATCAACATTTCCGCTTGATGCAGATAACTACGACCACCTGTTCAGAATAGCCGATCATTGTCTTTATATTGCAAAAGCAATGGGCAGGAACCGTTTTATAATATATACCAAATCCATTCTCGGTTCATTAGAAGACATACTTAACAGCAAAACTGTTATCAGCAATACCGAACTGATAACGGAACCCGAAAAACGTGCCTATCTTTTCAAACTTATAGACCGTTTCAACGAAGTGGCAGACCGCGAGCAGTATATAGATGCCATGAACGTAACTATGAAGGAGCTTTTGTATTACTTCAATGTCGATTCGGTACAGTACTGCCCTGCCAACAGCTCGGATATGTATTTTGAGTCATCAAACCGTGAATTAAATCATCCGCGCATGCTGATGATACTTTTTGAGACCTATTTTTCAAAACTTTCGGAGCTTGGCTATCTTTCAATAGGCAACCGCAACAACCAGAAGCACACTTTACCCGAACTTGCGGAATATATGGAAAACACCGATATGGGTTCGGTGCTTATAATCCCGAATATGGCTGACGATAACAAAGTTGAGGGAATTTTCGTTTTTGCTACCTATTCACGTTATCTTGTATGGTCCGCTTTTGATACAGATTTATTGAGGATAATCTGCGGACTGATGGAAAAATTCTTATAAAAAAAGAGTGAGTTCCTTTCGGAACATCACCCGCGTAAACAAAAAGCTCCGGCATTTCACAACGCCGGGGCTTTTATATTTCGGTATCTTTATCTTATTATTCAGTTTTTGAGCGAGATCATATTTCTTGTAAGGTCTTCAAATGTATCTCTTTTCCTGATGATCACGACCTCCCCGTTTTCACGGATAAGTACTTCCGCAGGACGCAGACGGTTATTGTAGTTTGATGCCATTGAGAAGCCGTAAGCACCTGCATCAAGCACACCTATTATATCTCCTTCTTTAACTTTGGGCATTACTCTGTCATGCGCAATGATATCGCCGCTTTCGCAGATATTTCCGACAACGGTTATTTCCTCGGTCTCATCCGAATCATTGTATACTTCAATATCATGATGTGAATCATACATCATCGGTCTTGCAAGCACGTTAAAGCCGAGATCGGTACCTGCAAATTTATGTACATTGTTCTGTTTTATCGCATGAACAGTGCCCAAAAGCACACTGCATTCTGCAGAGATATATCTGCCCGGCTCAACTTTGAAAGTAATCTCTTTACCATATTCTTTTGCAAAATCAAAGAGTATCTTTGAAAGCTTTTCGCCGAGGGCTTTAAGGTCAAGACGCGGCTGATCGTTAAGTTTTTCGTAAGGTATGCCGAAACCGCCGCCAAGATCAACAAATTCAAGATCTTCAAACTGCTTTGCTATTTCAAGAACAGCCTTTACGCCCTCTATATATTTGTCACCGTCCATAAAAAGCGAACCTATGTGCTGGTTTATGCCAACAAGCTTCAGATCATACTTTTTAAGTATCTCCTTAAACTCGGGGATATATTCTGGATTTATGGCAAACTTCGTCTTTTTGCCTGCCGTTACGACTTTTTCGTGATGTCCAGCACCCACACCGCCGTTAAAACGTGCTGCGACCTTACCGCCGCGGTTGAGACGGCCGTACTGTTCAAGCTGTGAAAGCGAGTCAACACTCAATATGATATTGTGGTCAATAGCGTACTGCATTTCTTCTTCGGAAACATTGTTGCTTATAAAGAATATCTGCTCGGGCTTAAAGCCTGCCATCATCTCAACATGAGCTTCACCGGGGCTCATAGCATCAACATTGAGTCCTTCGTCATGTACGATTTCAAGAAAAGCAAGGTTATTGTTTGCCTTTGTTGAGTAATTTACGCTGAAATGCGGATATGTAACAAGATTTTTAATATCGCGGCAACGCTCGCGCAAAATTCTTTCGTTATATACATACAAAGGACTGCCATAGTTTTTTACAAGTTCTTTTGGATCGTTGCCCTGAAAAAAATTTACGGAATCCGTTACTTTTGTGTTTATTTTTGCCATTATAATATCCTCCTTAAAATTCTTTTTATTTAAAAAATCTTTTATTTATTGTAGAAATCTTTTATCCCGTCCATTTTTGCTGTCATATTCATAAACAGGAGATCGACAAGTGTTATCGCCGTCATTGCCTCCACAACTATCACCGCACGCGGCACAACTATCGGGTCATGTCTGCCTTTTATTTCTATTTGGATATTTTCGCCGCGGTTGTTTATTGTTTTCTGCGGCTGTGCGATAGACGGCGTAGGTTTGAATGCCGCCCTTAAAATAAGTTCGCTGCCGTCCGACAAGCCGCCCAGAACACCGCCTGCATTATTTGTTGTTTTGGCTGTGTTTCCGTTTTCATCGGTATAGAAATTATCATTATCCGCACTGCCGAATACCCTTGCAGCTTCAAAGCCAAGTCCGAATTCAACGCCTTTTACCGCACCTATGGAAAAGATCGCCTGTCCTAACCTTGCATCAAGCTTATCAAACACAGGCTCACCGATACCCACAGGCAGACCCTTGACCGAACATTCAATAATGCCCCCAACACTGTCAAGATCCTGCATAGCTGTATCAAGCAAGGTCCGAGCCTTTTCAGCCGCTGCCTTATCGGGCATGGCAAGCGGATTGTTGAAACGTTCATCCAAATCAAAAACGGTACGGTCAATACTTATATCATTTATTGCCGTTGTATATGCATCAACGCTTATGCCGAGCTGTGCGAGTATTTTTCTTGCGACCGCGCCTGCGGCTACCCTTGCAAGCGTTTCCCTCGCAGAAGAACGTCCGCCGCCGCGGTAATCACGAAAACCGTATTTTGTTTCAAAGCCGTAATCGGCATGTCCGGGACGGTAAACGTCACAAATGGCGGAATAATCACGCGAACGCTGATCTGTATTCATAACCATAAGCGAGATCGGCGTTCCCGTTGTTTTGCCCTCAAAAACGCCCGACATTATTTCTATCTTATCGGATTCGGCACGCTTTGTGGTATATTTGCTTTGTCCCGGCTTGCGCCTGTCCATATCTCGCTGTATATCTTCGGGTGACAGCTCTATTCCAGCAGGACAGCCGTCTATCACAACACCGAGTCCTCGTCCGTGTGATTCGCCCCATGTGGTTATTTTGAATATATTA
>JAGAHK010000362.1 GCA_017627115.1 Bacillota bacterium
ACGCTTAAGGATATATTCGGTGAAGGTGCGGATATAACAGATCTGGAAAGTGATGAAAAAATCTATAAGCTAAGAGAATTAGATGAAAACGAAAAAGTGTTCGATTATATAAAATCGATTCTGGATAAAGCGGAAACGCAGACCGCGGAGGACGGTGGTGATGAGCAAGGCAATCCGCAGCCAGAAGCAGAAGATCAGCCAAGCGGAGATGATGAGCAATGAACACAGTTACAATACGCGAATATGAACATATTTATTCCAAGGTGACAAACGGGGAAACAGAGCATAGCTTAAAACATCACGATTTTCAAGCGCTGCAAAGTTATTGCGATTATTTGGAGGAAAAAAACAATACGCGCTTTTTTACTTTGCATAAGGACAGTGTGCAGGCAAAACAGTATGTGGGTCTTATCCAGCTTAGAAGCGGCTCTATTGTTGAAATATTGCCCAAAATTTCAAAAAATAATAAAATAGACGAGGATAAAAAGCTGTTTTTAAAAATGCTGTTTTGTTTAAAGGAGTTTAAATTTAAAAAAAGCAGTGCGGCAGACCTTGGCGTGTCCCGTATGCCGCTGTATGAGATCTTTATATTGATGTATCTGGATGAGCTGCAAAGATTGCTTAAACGTGGCTTAAAATCGGACTATATCTCGTATACCGATAATCTGCACTTTTATAAGGGCAAGCTGAATATCGGCGGACACATAAGATACAATGCGGCGCACAAGGAACGATTTTATATGACCTATGACGAATTCAGCCTTGACCGCCCCGAAAATCGTATAATCAAAGCAACACTTTTATATTTGCAAAAAAGGACAAAAAGCCAAAAAAACAAAAAAACAATTTTTCAGTGCCTTGCAATGATGGAAAGCGTCACACCGTCGTCTGTCCCCGAAAAAGACTTTGCCAAAATAACCGTTTCGCGGAATACGAAGGAGTACGAATTGCTTATGCTGTGGTCTAAGGTGTTCTTGCTCGGGGAAAGCTTTACAACATTTTCGGGAAACTCTAATGCAATGTCGCTCTTGTTTGATATGAACAAGGTCTTTGAGGCGTATGTAGGTAAAGCTGTTAAAAATATTTTTAGCGAATATATTGTGACTCTGCAGGAGAACAGCAAGTACCTGTTTGATAAGCCAGAGATGTTCCATTTAAAGCCCGATATAGTTGTAAAAGACGGAGATCGGAATGTTGCAATTTTAGATACAAAGTGGAAGCGCATAAGATCGGAAAGAGATATTTCCCAGGGCGATATGTACCAAATGTATGCCTATGCCCACAGGTACAATGTGCCGGATATATGGCTGCTATACCCCAAAACGGAAAACGGCTACAGCGGAGAATACAAATTTACTTCTACATACAAATTTACTTCTAATAAAACGGAAAATTCATTTGAGGTAAATATCCATATGTTTTTTGTGGATGTTGGTAAAATCAATGACAGCATTAAAGACCTTCTTTTTTGCATTGAAAATAATAGAGAACAAAATCAGCTTTGATGGTAAAATTTTGTCACATATCCCTTGCTATAATACAAACTGTAAAGCAGAAGATCATTAATGGATAAATACAGTAAAAACATTTGGAGGTGCATAGTATGAAACTTGCGGAAGCATTACAGGAAAGAGCGGATCTTAACCGCAAAATATCGGAGCTTACCCAGCGCATAAGGCAAAACTGTCTTGTGCAGGAGGGGGAAAAGACCAATGAGGACCCCAATGTGCTTATGACGGAGCTTGACGGCTGCATTGACAGGCTGTGCAGTCTGATGGCGGCGATAAACAAAACAAACAATTCTGCGGAGGTAAACGGCAGGACCCTGACCGACATCATTGCGGAAAAGGATGCGATGAAACTTAAATTAACGGCGTATCGTCAGTTTGTGAACGAGGCGGGAAATCGAACCCAAAGGGCAAGGTTTTCCGAAATAAAAATAATGAATGCCGTAGATGTGCAGCAGCTGCAAAAAAAGGCGGATCTGTGCGCAAAGCGTATCAGAGAGCTTGATAATACCTTGCAGCAGGCAAATTGGACGATAGATCTGGAAGAATAAAAATACAGCGGTAGTTTTACAGGGCGAATGTTATCTCCCGAAAGCGAGAATGGCTTTTTGATCCGATAACGAGAATGTGCTCAGGATCCTTGGGCGGGATATTTTTTAACAGCGTATGCCCCGACAGCGTACAAGCGCATGGTGTATAATGTATCGTTAATACCTGACATTGACTGTAAAACGAGGGTGGGAACGGGGATTTTAAGTGTACAAAAAATAATACTGCTGTCGATTTTATCGACAGCCAAAAAGCACCTTGCGGGGTGCTTTTTTGTTGTCCTTTAAGACTTGATGTCCAATATTTTTTCCACGGTATATGTTAAAATACATTTACAAAGAAAACGACAGATCTGAAGTATATTGTATGGAGGAATGAATATGAAACAGAAAACAATAAAGGATATGATAAAGCCGTTAAAGAGTTTGCCGGAGAATAATACAAAGGGCGAGATATTTAAAACGGGCTTTGCCGCAATAGACGAACATATACCGATAAAAACGGGCTCGCTTAACATTATTGCGGGCGTGCGCGGCATGGGCAAAACAGACCTTGCGCTTAATTTTGTAAACAATGTTACGCTTGACGGCGGCGTTGGTTCTGTGATGTTCAGCAATATGTATTCGTATGAAGTAATAGAAAAGCTTATACATATACGCTTTGAGAAAGATATAAGCGAGTTGGGGGAAGGACTTATCGAAAAGGTTGAAAGCATAGAATCTGCAAAATTCGGCGTGATAAATATTCAAAAATATGACTTTGACAAGCTTCTTGAAAAAATATATTTTCTTTGCGGCAAGGGTGATAAGCTGTTTATAATAGATGATCTGAAAATGC
>JAGAHK010000363.1 GCA_017627115.1 Bacillota bacterium
CTTATACGCTGGATCATATTGCCCTGCGTAGCCTTGATAAGATTGCCCACTTCGCTGAGCATATATTCTCTGTCTTCGATAAGATGGAGCACATTCTCACCCGTTGTTGCCTCGATACGTCTTACGCCTGCCGCAACGCCCGATTCGGAGATTATCTTGAATATGCCTGCCTCAGCGGAATTGTGCAGGTGAGTACCGCCGCAGAACTCAACGGAGTAACCGCCTACATTTACAACACGGACAGTATCGCCGTACTTTTCGCCGAAAAGCGCTGTTGCGCCGCTCTTTTTAGCCTCTTCTATAGGCATTTCCTTAACGACTACATCAAGTGCATCAAAGAGTTTTTCGTTGACTATGCGCTCTACTTTTATAAGGCTTTCCTTGTCGATAGCTTCAAAATGCGTGAAGTCAAAACGCAGTCTTGTATCACTCACATAAGAACCTGCCTGTTCGATATGGCTGCCGAGCACTTCGCGCAGAGCTGCCTGCAAGATATGAGTAGCCGTGTGGTTTCTTGCAATGGCTTTTCTTCTGTAAGTATCTATTTTGAGTGTTACGGTGTCGCCGACATTTATCTCGCCGCTTATAACTTTACCCGTGTGGATAAACTTGTTGCCGCCGAATTTTGTACAGTCGCTTATCTCTATTTTGCAGCCGTCGCTTTCGATAACGCCCGTATCGCCTATCTGACCGCCCATTTCCGCATAGAAAGGTGTTTTGTCAACAATAACGGCTACATCCTCGCCCTCGCCTACGGTGTTCACAACGGCATCACCGCTTACAAGTGCAAGAACTTTACCCTCAAACTCGTTGTTGTCATAACCCACGAACTCTGTTGCCATTTCTGCGGGAAGCTGATGGAATACAGTTTCCTCCGCACCCATATAGGTGTCTGTTTCTCTTGCATCACGGCCGCGCTTGCGCTGCTTTTCCATTTCTGCGCGGAATGCTTCCTCATCAACGGTGATACCCTCGTCAAAAAGTATCTCCTGCATAAGATCAAGCGGAAAACCGTAAGTATCGTAAAGCTTGAAGCTGTCTGCACCCTCAAGCACGTTTTTGCCCTTTGATGCCTTTATCTCGTCTATCTTCTGCGTGAGGAGGGCAAGACCCGTGTCAAGTGTCTCAAGGAAACGCTTTTCTTCCGTATCTATAAATTTCTTGATATAATCTTTCTTTTCCTTTAATTCGGGATAAGCGTCACCGCTGTTTTCAATAACTATATCGGCAACTTCCGAAAGGAACTTGCGGTCTATGCCAAGCAGCTTGCCGTGTCTTACGGCACGTCTTAAAAGACGGCGCAGAACATAGCCGCGGCCCTCGTTTGACGGCATAACACCGTCGGATGTCATAAAGGTAACGGAACGCACATGGTCGGTGATAACACGGATAGAAACATCGTATTTATGCTCCTCGCCGTACTTTTTACCCGAAATCTCGCATACCTTGTCACGTATAGCCTTTACCGTGTCAACATCAAATATCGAGTTTACACCCTGCATAACGGTCGCAAGTCTTTCAAGACCCATACCCGTGTCGATATTGGGGTGGTCGAGATTTGAATAACTGCCGTCGTCCTCTTTGCAGAACTGTGTGAATACAAGGTTCCATACTTCCATATATCTGTCGCAGTCACAGCCTACGGTACAGCCGGGCTTGCCGCAGCCGTATTCCTCGCCCTTGTCATAGTATATCTCGGAGCAGGGACCGCAGGGACCTACGCCGTGCTCCCAGAAGTTGTCCTCTTTGCCCATGCGGAAGATCCTGTCCTCGGGCAGACCTATCTTGTTGTGCCATATGTCAAAAGCCTCGTCATCATCCTGATATATGGATACATAAAGCTTTTCAACAGGCAGTTTTATCACCTTTGTGAAAAATTCCCAAGCCCACTCTATGGCTTCGTTCTTGAAGTAATCGCCGAACGAGAAGTTGCCGAGCATCTCAAAGAATGTGCCGTGACGTGCCGTCTTGCCGACATTTTCAACATCACCCGTTCTGATACATTTCTGACAGGTGGTAACACGCTTGCGCGGCGGTACCTGCTGACCCGTAAAGAAAGGCTTTAAAGGCGCCATACCCGAGTTGATGAGCAAAAGGCTCTTGTCGTTGTGCGGGATAAGCGATGCGCTCGCCATGCGCAGATGTCCTTTTGTTTCAAAGAATGAGAGATATTTCTCACGAATTTCGTTTACACCCATGTACTGCATTGTAATTCCTCCTAAAATTTGCTTTTTTATTTTATCGGTGTTTTCAGATAGTAAGTGTATATATAGTAAGCGAATTAAATAATTGGACTTAAGCTCGCTTGAGTACAATTATTTATGAGCCCCATCATATCGTGAACGTCCAAATATTTTTGACGTTCACGATAACTTTGATAATATGCTCCAAAATGCCGTAAATAATAAACCCCTGCCGCCTTTTAACAGGCAACAGGGGCGAAATTATCGCGGTACCACCCTGATTCAAGGCTTTGCAGCCTTATCTCGTTACAGCTTTAACGCAGCTTATGCGAACACATTGTTTTCAGGGCAGCTTCAACAGCGGTTTTAACGGGACGGTCGCAGCACGGCAAAAGCCGTCCGTCCCTCTCTGTGGGAAAAACTCATCCGTTTACTCATCCCTATGTGTTTTTAAATCAACGCTATTCTCAATAAATACGCCGTTTCGGGCGTTATGGCAACTTTCGGCGTGTATACTATCCAGTCGGTCACATCATCGACCGTATATACACCCTCGTCACCCGTGTGCATACCAAGGTCCGCAAAGGGTTCCTGCGTGAGCACAGCCCTGAACGCTTCGCCCTCAAAGCCTTTCAGCTCAAACCAGATATGCTCTTTTTCCATATCGGGCAGGTCAGTCTTTAGCCCGACCTTTATAAGAATGTGATATTCTTTATTGTCCGCGTGCATTTTAAGGTATTCAAAACGCTCTCTTGCAAGCATGCTCATACGCTCTGTTTCCTCGTTGCTGATAAAGAACATCGGGTTGTCTCCCCATTCCTTGTCAAGCTCCGATACCTTGCGCAGACGCTTGTTCTTTTCGTCATCTTCGCTTCTGTAAAAGAAGATAAGGCTCGTATCGCCGCCATGTTCTTCAGTGCGGTCGTCTGCACCGCCGAATTTAAGGTTTTTATATTCGTGCAGACCCTCTGTCCACGGTACCATGACCGCAACAACGGGTGCGCCGTTTGTAAGCTGACCTATATAGGCGGTGTTGTCACGCACTTTGTCTTTGTCGAGAAGCCTGCTTGCCAATGTGTTTATAACAGCGCCGTGTTCGTTGTAATGCTCCCTGTCGGACTGTAATATCTCAAGCTCCGTAAGACCGCAGCGTGCAAGACCGTGCGTATGCAGCCATACCTCGCCGGTTTTTTCGTCATAGACCGCCTGTATTATAAACAGTGCTTTTGATGACGGCAGAACTTTCGATTCGGCAGCCATTTTCACCCAATCATAGCAAAGCAGCTTTTCCGCGCTTTCGTCCACAAGCCCCGCAAAGCCGGGTATCATTGCATCGGCAAGTTTCAGCTGCAAATGATATGAAACTTTCGGGTCTTTGCCGAATTTCATATACA
>JAGAHK010000364.1 GCA_017627115.1 Bacillota bacterium
GCTTCGCTGCGACACTTGCAAGTCTGTAAGGATTGCGGACGTTGTCCGCTCCTCGCACGGGCAAAGCCCGCACTGCGGATTAAAGTCTGCGACGCTAAAATTACTTTAATAAAAAATTTTATTTAACAGCAAATAGACAACATAAGGGGCTGAACCATTGAATATTATCATATTCTTAATGAGACAGCCCCTTTTTGCTTGTTATTTTTTGTATTTTATTTTTTGTACTTCTGCGGTTCGGTCTCGTAGAGGTTATTTCCCTCGCAGTCGATTATCACTATACCGGGGAAGTTCTCAACTTCAAGCTCGTGTATGGCTTCAGAGCCGAGGTCTGCGTAGTCCACTACTTTGCACGATCTCACACATTCGCTTATCAGTGCGCCTGCGCCGCCTACCGCGCCTATATACACGGCGGTATTTTTCTTCATAGAGTCTATGACTTCCCTGTTTCTTGCGCCCTTGCCTATCATACAGGTAAGGCCGAGATCCATTGTCTTGGGCGAATAAGCGTCCATGCGGTAGCTTGTTGTGGGACCGACCGAGCCTATGGGTTCGCCCGGCTTTGCAGGTGCGGGACCCGCAAAGTAGATAGCGGCGTTGTTGAGGTCTATCGGCAGGGGTATGCCCTTTTCAAGATTTTCGAGCATACGCTTGTGCGCCGCATCGCGTGCGGTGTATATCGTGCCCGTTATCTCTACACTGTCGCCTGCTTTAAGGTCCTTGACCATATCTTTTGTTATAGGTGTTCTCAATATTTTTTTCATGCCGTACACTCCTTGTTCAGCCTATTCTGTCGGCGATATTCTCGTCAAACAGCAGTAACACATACCACTCGTCCGTGGTATCGTCAACAAATGTTGCTCTGGCTGCGACTATCGGGTCTATCTCCTTCAGTCTTGCGTATTCGTTTCTGTCAAGCAGCATAAAATATGTCTCTTTATCCTTGTGTTCCGTATCGCTGAACCAGTTTATATTGCTCTGATAGCTTATTTTTCGCAGACCCTCGTCTTTCAGGTCCACACCGCTCACCTGTATCTTGTCGCCTGCAAGCACGGAGGTCGCATTTGCGTTCCAGAAGCTTGCATAGCCGTAGGTGCAGCCGTATTTTTGCAGCAGGGCAAGTTTTCTGCCGTTGTCGGACTTATCGAAGTCCTTGTCGGCTTTTGCGATATTCACAAGCGCCGCGCCTGCGCAAATTACAAAAAGTATATAAACAAGCGAGGAAAAACGCAGATATTTCTTTTCCTCCGAAAGCTCCTTCAAAAAGAAAAAGCAGTATACGATAGAGGTGCAGTATACGGGCGAAAGACGCCAATTGCCTGCGCTCAGCTTGCCGAATATCCAGCCGATAAGCACAAGCACGCTGCTTACCCAATGTGCGATAAATACCATTTTCGTTTCCGTATGCTTCATTTTTTCATAGGTGAAAATGCGGTAAACGGGTATCGAAACGATAAAGGCGTTCAAAAACAAACGCAGTATATTTATTATGGATTTTCCGCTCATCAGGTCGTCGCCTTTTTCGATATCGACACCCGCAAGCGAAAGCCAATTGGTCAGAAGACTGTGTATATGGTCAAACCATGTGTCGCTGCTTTCAAATTTCGAGAATGATTCGGCATAGCCCGCCTTTATTTCGCCTGCAAGCGCTGCGCCAAATTTAAGCCCGAGGCCTGCGGCTATGACAAGCGCAAGCCCGATGCCCATTACTTTAAGATTATCCTTTGCAAGTATGTTTTCGATGTCAAAATCCAGCCATATTGCCGCAATAAGGGCGGCGGCTGTCGGGAAAACAAAGATAGTGAGAGCCTGTACGCCGTTTGTTGAGGCAAGCACGCAAAGCACTGCCAGCGCGGCGGCGGGGATAATAAGCTTTTTGCCTGTTTCGCTGCGGTTTTGGTATATCCTGAAAGCAAGGAAAAGACCGAAGAACAGAAACAGCAGTCCAAGGCTGTAATATATGGTGTGTCCCCAGAATATCTCGCGCAGTTTCTTGCTTGCACTCAACAGAAAGAAGGTGCAGAAATACGAGACAGAAATGCTGTAAAGCCCGAAACCTGCCTGTTTGAGCATAAGCACAAAGCCAATGGTAAAAAGGATAAGAAAGGCTATCATGCCTATGGCGTGTGTGGTGTAGCTTACGCCTGTAATGCCGATAAACAGCTGCATAATAAGGCTTATGCCAAAAGGCAGCAGACAGGCATAACCGAAATCGGGGTTGAGGATGCACTTGCCGTCATAGCCTGCCTGTGCCCACATTATTGTATCCGTACAGTCGGAGTGGAAATCTATCTTGCCCGGTACAAGTATGTAGTAGACCACATAGAAAAACGTCAGTGCCATAAACGCATATGCACCTATATCAAGTGCCAGCTGCGGACCGTATGAGCCTGCCTGCTCGGCGGTGTTTTTTTTATTTGTATTTTTACTCATTTTATCTTCCCCGTAAACCTTATTTCTTCTCGTGGTATTCTTTTTCGGTATTTACGTTCCAGATATTGGTCTTGTCCTTGCTGCCGTTTAAGATATTCTTGACGGTCTCGAAAGATGTTACCATGGAGTGATCCATATTGTTGTATCTGTGCTGACCGTTTCTGCCTACGCAGTAAAGGTTTTCAAAGCCGCTTAAATAGCCCACAAGCTCGTCTATCCTGTCGTATGTGTCAAAGTATGCGGGATATGCCTTTTTAACCTTTTCGCGGTGGCTGTCAAGCACTTCTTCCCTGTCCACAACACCCATTTTCACAAGTTCGTTTATGGCAAGCTTAACACATTCGTCGTCGGAGAGGTTCCAGAAATCGTCGCCCTCGTCGCAGAAGTATTCAAGGCCTATCCATACGGTCTTTTCGGGGTCGCTTACCATATAGGGCGACCAGTTGTTGAATATCTGTATCCTGCCCAGCTTAACGCCGACATCCTGAACGTATATCCAGCAGTCGGGAACGATATTTCCGAGTGTCTTGATGTTCGTTTCGTTAACAAGGTTGAGTTTGTTGACAAGCAGACCGACCGTAACGAAATCGCGGTAGGGCAGACCTGCCGCTATTTTTGCCATGTCCGCAGGCACGTCTTTCATGTCGTTTACAAGGTCCTTTACGGGCATTGAAGAAATGAAGATATCGCCCTCCATCGTCTTTTCCTCGCCGTCAAGGGTGTAGGTAACGCTCTCGATCTTGCCGTCTTTGTTGTTTATGCCCTTTACCGATGCGTTCATTATTATCTCGCCGCCCATGCCGCGTATCTCGTCGGCAGCGGTCTCCCAGAGCTGACCGGGGCCGTATTTGGGGTAGATGAATTCCTCTATGAGCGAGGTCTCGACCTTGCGGTTCTTGCCCGGTACAAGCTTGCCGAACATATCCTTGATAACAGCTGTTATCGAAAGACCCTTAACACGCTGTGAGCCCCAATCCGCCGAGATCTCGCGCGGATGTCTGCCCCAGAGCTTTTCGGTGTAGCCCTCGAAGAACATAGAGTAAAGTACCCTGCCGAAGCGGTTTATGTAGAAGTTTTCAAGGCAGTCCTCGGGCTTTTTGACAAGGGCTGCTTTAAGGTAGCTGAAACCTGCTTTCATAGTGCGCACGAAGCCCATATTTTTGAATGTCTGCCATTTCATACTAACGGGATAGTCAAAGAATTTCTTTAAGTAGTATATACGCGAAACACGCTGTCTTACAAGCATTACGCGGTCTGTTGTTTCGGGGT
This sequence comes from Bacillota bacterium, assembly GCA_017627115.1. Taxonomy (GTDB): domain Bacteria; phylum Bacillota; class Clostridia; order Lachnospirales; family CAG-274; genus RGIG4310. Next base: position 3,703 of record JAGAHK010000364.1, read on the forward strand.
CGGGGCCGCCCTGTGCAAGTGCCTTTTCCCTGCCGAGCTTTTTATCGTCAAATGACGGCTTGCCCTGCATTGGCATAAGGTTTTTCCACCATGCCATAACGCTGTCGTCCTTGCTGAAAAAGCGGTGGCCGCCTATATCCATACGGTTGCCGTTATAGCGCACCGTGCGTGATATACCGCCGATAGCATCACTCTCTTCAAGGATAGTCACCTTGTATTCGCCCTTGCCCTGTTTTAACAGTTCATATGCGGCGGTAAGACCTGCGGGGCCTGCGCCGATAATAACTACATTTTTCATTTGTTTGCTCCTTTATGTTAATACATAGTTTTGTTTTCGATTTTTTTGTAATCCTCAAACAGTTTCAGACATTCGTCCCTGTCGGTCTCCTCAATGCAAAACGGGGTCTCGCCGTTGAGTACCTTATAAAAATCGCTGTCTTTAAAGCCTATATCTTCGCTGTCGGCTATATTGCAGCCGTAAAAAACACGGTCTATGCCTGCCCACAGGGTCGCACCCATACACATCGGGCAGGGCTGGGCTGTGGTGTATATATCACAGCCTTTGAGTGAAAAATCATAAACATTTTTGCAGGCATCGCGTATTGCCATTATCTCGCCGTGGCAGGTGGGGTCGCTGTTTTTGACAACGCAGTTGTGACCCCTGCCTATTATCCTGCCGTCACGCACTATCACAGCGCCGAACGGACCGCCGTGACCTGCGTTTATGCCTGTGTAGGCTTCGGAAATTGCTTCTTGCATATATTTGTTCATTTTATGATACTTTCCCCCAGTTTATATACATCGCCTGCGCCCATTGTTACAAGCATATCGCCTTTTTGGCAGTTTTGTCTCAAAAACTCCTCCGCAGTCTTGAAATCGCCGCAGTAGTGAGCCTTTGCACCGCCCTTTGCGTTTATCTTCCCGGCAAGGTCGCGTGAATGTACAAGACCCGTGTCCTTTTCCCTTGCCGCATAGATGTCAAGCAGAACTACCTCGTCCGCCTTGCTCAATGCTTCCGCAAACTCGTCAAGAAGATCGTGTGTGCGGGTGTAGGTGTGGGGCTGGAAAGCTATCCACAGTTTGTTTATCCTGCCCGAGCGCGCGCTGTTTATGGTAGCCGCTATCTCGGTGGGGTGATGTGCATAGTCATCGACTACCGCAACGCCGCCGAATTCACCCTTATGCTGAAAACGTCTGTCAACGCCCTTGTAATTGTCGATGCCCTCGACTATATCGGCGGTCTCGAGGCCGTATACCTTTGCAAGCGCAAATGCCGCAAGAGAATTGTAAACATTGTGCAGACCCGGGATGGAGAGCTTTATATCAGCCTGCTTTTCGCCTTTGAAGTATGCGGAATAGCTGCCGAAACCGAACTCGTCAAAGCTGATGTTTTCGGCTGTCCAGTCGCCGTTTTTGCCGTAGGTCACGATTTTTGCGCCTACACCCTCCGTTACTTTTTCAATGTCTTTTATATCGCTGTTTACAACAAGGGTGCCGCCCTTTGGCAGACGTTTTGCGAATGTGTTGAACGAGCGGTATATATGCTCAAGGTCCTCAAAATAATCGGTGTGGTCTTTATCCACGTTGAGTATGACTGCGCTGTGAGGATTGAATTTCAGGAAGCTGTCCTGATATTCGCAGGTCTCAAGCAGGAAAAAGTCCCTGCCGCCTATGCGGAAATTGCCGCCTATCGAGGGCAGTATGCCGCCGAGAGAGATAGTCGGGTCTTTCTTTGCCGCAAGGAAGATCTCCGAAAGGATGGAAGAGGTCGTTGTCTTGCCGTGTGTGCCTGCGACCGAAACGGGATATTTGTATGTAAGCATCATCATGCCCACAAGTGCCGCACGATCTATGACCTCTGCGCCGCTCTGTCTTGCCGCGATAAGCTCGGGATTGTCGGCGGATATGGCGGCGGTGTAAACTATAAGGTCATATTCGGGACGGATGTTCTCCGCACGCTGACCTATATATACCTTTATGCCGCATTTTTCAAGACGCTCCGTCAGCTCCGATGCCTTCGAGTCGCTGCCCGATACCGTCTTGCCCTCGCTTAAAAGTATCTCCGCAAGGCTTGACATACTTATGCCGCCTATGCCTATAAAATGTATTCTGTTATAATCTGCTAAATTCATTTTTATAAAACCCCTTTCCGGATCTTGTATATATCTATAGTATAACATAAATCCGTAA
>JAGAHK010000034.1 GCA_017627115.1 Bacillota bacterium
GAATGCAATTTGACAGAAAACATTAGTTTTCTGTCAAGGCTGTCGACTTTATCGACAGCCGGTAGTATTTATATCGCTTTATTAACAAAAGGACGTGTTTATTCATATGAAAAATAAGTTAAAAGCCTTATTCAGCGCTTTTCTGGCGTGTGTAATGTCGCTTGTTCCCGTTCATGTTCAGGCGGCGGCATCGGATCTGCTCTATGAAAAGGTCGATGAACGCACGCTTACAAAAGGCGTTGTATACAAGGAGATAAGCCGCTTGTACAAAGCAGGCTGGATGGATATTTATGTGCTTGAGATAGATGCGCATGATGATAATGTGGGGCTTAAAGTGCTTGAAAGCGCCTCGCAGCTTGGCGGCAAGCACACGGTAAGCGATTTTGCATCCACTTATAATGTTGCAGCGGCAGTAAATGCCGATTTCTTCGGCAGCGGTTCACCAATGAGCAGTATGGGTCAGGTGGCGCGCAACGGTCATATGGAGGCTGCACAGAACTACTATAACGGCACTGCAAACCGCTATGCGGGCTTCTTTCTTGACAGTGACGGCGTGCCTTTTATAGACTATGTAAAAACGACTATGGGTCTTTACGGCGCAGGTGATGTCGGCCTTGAAATGGGTGCAAAAAACAAATACACCGATTTTTCAAAGCCTGTTTACTTTGACCGAAATGCCATAAGTTCGACGGCGGCGCTTGATGCGAACCGCAGCGACCTTGTGAAAATAGTGGTGAATGACGGTGCTATCGCAGATATAAGCGGCGCAGGCGAGACTGTGGACGTGCCCTCGGACGGCTATATCATAGTTATGAACAAATCCACTGCCGCATCACAGCTGGGCAAGTTCTCTGTCGGTCAGCGTGTCGGCTTTACCGAAAACGAGACCTTTGTTTTCCGCCCCGAAAAGTCGATAAGCTCTATCGAACTTGGCGTGAGCGGCGGCGGTGAACTTCTGCGTAACGGTGAAACGGTCGAAAACGGTCTTATCATCAGCGGCAGAAATCCGCGTACCATGATAGGTGTCAACAGGGATAAAACAAAGATATATGTGGTCTGCATAGACGGCCGCGGCGACAGCATGGGCGCAACGCACTACGAGGCGGCGGAAGTTATGTCTGACCTTGGCTGTTACGATGCCATACACTTTGACGGCGGCGGTTCCACCACTATGGTAGTGCAGAACGAGGACAGGCAGCTCTATGTTGCAAACGACCCAAGCGAGGGCTCGGAAAGACGTGTCGCAAATGCTTTCGGTGTTGCGGGTGTCGGCGAGAGCACGGGTCTTACCCACCTTAAGCTCGATGTAAATAACGATTATAAGATAATGTTTGCGGGCTTCGGCACTCCGGTGAGCGTAAAGGGTCTTGACAATAACCTGAACCCGACGGCGCTTACGCAGAATGTGACCTATTCCGCCAATATAAAGGGCGAATGGAACAACAACGTGTTCACGCCCGAACAGGAGGGCGACTGTATCATCACGGCAAAGGCAGGCAGCGCGGAAGGCACGCTTAAAGTAAAGGTGCTTGGCGGTGCGGCAAGCCTCGGCATAAATATAGGCAGCGGCAGCCTCGATATAGGCGAAAGTACTCCTGTCAGCGCAAATATCATCAATAAAGAGGGCTTTGAGATAGCCGCAGACGGCAGCAATGTCAATTGGAGCGTTGACAATAACGAGGTGGCTTATGTTCAGGGCGGCAGAGTCTATGGCAAGGGCCTGGGAGATGCGGTGGTAACTGCGGAATGTAACGGCGCAACGGCGAGCGTAAAAATAACGGTCGGCACACAGTTTGCAAGCCTTATGAGTTTTGAGGCAAAGCGCAGAGTCACAGCCTCGACTTCCGGCGAGGGCATAACGGGCAGTGCTATGCAGATAAGCGGCGTTGCAATAGACGGTGATCGTTCGGTACAGATGAAATACGGCTTTTCGGGCAATATGACAACAACACAGTCGGTATTTGCGCAGCTCGACAAGCCGGTACCCGTTCCTGCGGGCACAAGAAGTCTGATATTCTGGTATAAGGGCGGCGGGGACTCCGTTTCTCTCAAAGATATAATAAGTGATGCAAACGACAAAAGCTACGGTATGATAATAGACAGTACGCTTATGGGTCAGGATTGGCAAAAAACCGTGGCTCCCGTACCCGACGGCGCTGTTTTCCCGATAAGGATAGAAAAATTCTGTGTCGAATCACTCAATACGACCGACCCGATAAGCGGTACGGTATATATAGATAACATCGGCGCAGTCATCGGCGGTACGGCGCAGGCGATAACAAACAGCTTTGCCGACCCGTCACGCGGCAGTCTTTCCGCAATAGGCGGCGAGGAGATAACCGTATTCGGTCAGACAAAAAACGGCGCAAAAAACGATGCCTTTACAAATCTTCTTGCGCGTATGCGTGAAAACTCGCGTGCTATGGTCTTTGTGGGCGCAAGCGATATTTCGGGCGCAGATATCGTATGGCAGGATAAGTACGAAACACAGGAAACAGGCTATTTTTCGGTGGTGAACCTTGCGACCTCAACGGGCACTCTCACCGTCAACGGCAGCGAACAGATGCGCTATCTGCGTTCCTACCTTAATGATATAAGCAAAAAGAACGTCATTATCTGCACCGATAAAGACTTTTTAAGCACAACGGGCATAAAAAGCGCAAGAGAGCGCGAAGCGATTATGGATATACTGAAAACCGCAGTGCTTGAACACGGCAAAAACATCATTGTTGTGTCGGCAACGGGCAGTACAAGCGGCGTAACGCTTAAAGACGGCATAAGATATATAAATCTTGCGGGCCTCAGCGAAAACAGCCTTAAATACCTGCGCGTGAAAGGCGATGCAAACGGTTTCAGATATGAGATAGAATAAAAATAGAATTGTTAAAAGGGGCTTAATCGCTTTTTTTACTGCGATAGCCCCTTTTTGTGTGTATATTATTTCAGAGAAAATTCACTCTTTATTCATTGTATTATACGCAAGTTCTGCGGCGGATATATCCATATTGAAACCGCCTTTATAAATTTTTGTCTTTGTCAGAAAACCGTCCATAAGGTCAAGTGTTTTTGTGAGTTTTGCCTTTGTTTCGGGACGGTATATCTGTGTGTAAAGGGTGGGGAAGGCCTCGGCGGGCTGCATTGGCTCAACAAAGTTTTCGGGGGAGCGTGTCAGTATGCAAACGGCTTTTATCGGCACTTCTATATTGCTGCCGAGTGCGTGCTTGCCGTTGTACGGTGTGCCGCAGGCAATTGCGCAGTCCTTTGTGATGCGTATAAGCGGCTTGTCGTCGTTTACCATAACTGCCTTTTCGCCCAGAAGTTCTCGCCATAAGCGGGTATGTGTGGATTTGCCCGTGCCGCTTTTTGCGGTGAATATATAAGCACTGCCGTCAACTGCGATCACCGAGCCGTGAAACAGAAATGTATCATGTTCAAGCATCTGCTCTGCAATACTGCGGTATACCGCCAGACTTTCCAGATAATCGTCACCGTAATCGTAGGCTTCAAAGCCCTCGGCTTCGTCTGTCTTTAATGCCTGTTCGCGCTCAAAATCAATATCCTTTTGCGTGATGGCAACGTAAATTTCGGGCTTTTCATCACCCGTGTAAAGGTAGTCCGCACAGTAGTCGTGCGTATATTCATAAAGCGAATCAACACTTATGACCTTTCCTGCCATCTTGTAATTTTTCTTTATCATATCTTATTCTGCAAGTGCGGTTTTGAGATTTTCGAGGTTTTCTTCCATTATGGTAAAATAATCTTCTCCCGCCTGCATTTCCTCCTCGTCAAGTCCTTCAACGGGGTTAAGGGGCAGCAGCTGCGCACCCGTTTCCTCCGCTATCATATCCGCGACTTTGCGGCTTAAAAGTTCCTCATAAAATACGGTAGTTACATTGTTTTCTTTTATTTGGTCTATTATGCTTTTCATCTGTACGGGTGAAGGCTCGCTGTCGGCAAAAAGCCCGTCTATCGCTATCTGTTCAAGCCCGTATCTTGCACATAAATAGCTGTATGCCATATGGCTGACAACTATCTTTTTGCCCTCGTATGGAGCAAGCTCCGTTTTGTATTGTTCATCAAGCGCCGTGAACTTTTCGGCAAGCGTATTGTAGTTTTGCGTGTAGTATTCCGCATTTTCGGGGTCAAGCGCCGTCAGTTCGCCGCATATACCCTTTGCCATTTTATCCGCAAGCAAAGGGTCAAGCCATATATGCGGATCATCGCGTGAGGGCAGGTCGGTCATGCTGTCCGAAAGTACAACGGCGTGTACATCGACCGAATTTTTCACATCATCGAGCCAGCCTTCCATATTAAGACCGCTGCAAAACAGCACATCGCATTTGCTCAAAGCCGCCATATCGCCCGAAGTCGGCTCCCAATCGTGCGGCTCGGTGCCGGGTGGTATAAGGTTGGTTATCTCCGCTTTGTCGCCTGCTATTTTCTGTGCAAAATCGTAAACGCAGTAAAAGCTTGTGTATATATTCAATTTGTCATCTTTTTCCGTACTCTGCGGCATTTCCTGCGCACAGCCCGTAAAACACAGCGCCGCAAGAAGTGCAGCTGTCAAAGTTTTTATAATTCTGTTTTTCATTTTCATCTCCGTATCTCAATACCCTATTATCCTGTTTATGGTGCCTCCGCCCACAACAACATCACCGTCATATAAAACAGCCGCCTGTCCGCGTGTTATCGCCCTTTGCGGTTCGTCAAACTTTATGTGCAGGTCGCCGTTTTCCTCCTGCCATACCGTTGCGGGCTGCTCTTTCTGATTGTAGCGTATTTTTGCCTTTACACGCATCGGCTCCTTTATGCTCTCAACGGAGATAAGGTTTACATCCGAGGCTGTCAGCTCGTCATGCATAAGGTCTTTGTTGTCGCCAAGCACAACACGGTTTGCTTCGGGGTCTATACTGCATACATAAAGCGGTCTGTCCGCCGATATGCCAAGCCCTTTGCGCTGTCCTATGGTATAGTTTATTATGCCTCTGTGTCTGCCCAGAATATTGTTGTTTATATCCGTGAAATCGCCGTCGGGATATGTTTTTCCCGTCTGTCTTTCAATAAACTCGGCATATTTGCCGTTTGGTACAAAGCATATATCCTGACTGTCGTGCTTCCTTGCGTTCACGAAACCGTGTTTTTCGGCTATCTCACGCACTTCGGTCTTTTCAAGCGCACCAAGCGGAAAATATGTGTGCGCAAGCTGCTCCTGTGTCAGCATATAAAGCACATAACTCTGATCCTTCGTCTCATCGACCGCCTTTTTCAAAAGCCATCTGCCGTTTTCGCCTTGTTCGGTGCGTACATAATGCCCCGTGACCACATAGTCCGCTTCAAGCTCTTTCATTCGCGTGAAAAGCTTGTCAAATTTAAGATATCTGTTGCAGTCTATGCAGGGGTTTGGTGTGCAGCCCGTTTCATAAGCGTTTATAAAACGGTCTATCACCCGTTCCTTGAAATTGTCCGTAAAATTGAACACATAGTAGGGCATTCCAAGCTTATATGCCACACTGCGCGCATCCTCCACATCGTCAAGCGAACAGCAGGAATTTTTCTTTTCAATGCCTATATCTTCATTATAAAAAAGCTTCATTGTGGCGCCTATGCACTCGAAGCCCTTTTCAACCATCATCAATGCCGCCACTGAACTGTCAACGCCGCCGCTCATGGCGATAATAGCTTTTTTTGCCATAATTCTTCCTCATAAAATACAGTATTGTCATTTAACCTCAAACATTATAACATTTTTATGCAAAAACGTCAACACAGATAAAATTTGAGTTTTCATATTGCTGAAATATTCGGATAGTTGACAAAAAGGGGTTGCCGCAGAAATGCGGCAGCCCCTTTTTGTTTTTTGTATCAATGTTATGCTTTTGTGTTTTAATCTATTGCGTAAACTATCTTTGAGGACTGTGCGCCTGCATAGTTTGCAGCCCATGTTTTCGCATCGCTTGCGCTTCTTGTTGCGTAGCTGTAGTTTGTGGAAGGTCTCCACGATGTTGCAGCTGTTGAAAGACTTGAAATATCGCTTGAAAGTACGCTTCCCGTATCGGTGAATGCGCCCACGCCCTTGTCGTCTACAACACAGCCTGCGTAGCTGCCTGCATCAAAGTAATTCTTTTCCGAATAGATATTGCAGCCCGTGTAAGGTGTGTAGCCTAAATGAAAGCTGTAAATATAGTTGTTGTAGCAGTGGAAGTATCCATAGCGCATAAGGCCGGGTGCTCTTGTGTAATTATTATAGAAATAATTGTTTGCTATGGTCATGCGGGGATAGCCGCCGTATGTGCTTGCGCCGTCCTCCGAGGGATAGCCGAGGATAAGACCGTATTTGTGACCGCCGAAGTAGCAGCCCGTTACGGAAACAAAGTCCGCGTTAAGACCTACGTAAAGGTGTTTGTCAACATCGGAGTCGGTCTTTGTGCTGTGTCCCGTCCATGTACAGTGGTCAAGCCAGAAGTTGTTGCCGTTTGAAATGTACATCTGTATATCGTCATTTTCGTTCTGACTTGCATCATGTGTGAGTGTTATATTCTTGAAAATACAGTTGCCCGAGCTTGAAATGCAGCGGAAATGTACATTTGTAAGCTCTGCGCTGCCGAACTTGCCTATGAATGTCTTGTTTTTGCCAACCGTTACCTTTGTAAGGTTTGACTGTGAGATATTGCCGTTTATAACGATAGTGTAAGCCGTTGAACCGCTTGCGTAGCTCTGAAGATCGCTCAAAGACGATACATAAACGGTCTGACCGAGAACACCGCCCGTTACGCTTGCCTTTTCGTTACCGCTCATATTTTTGCAGTAGCCCGCAAAACCCTCTGCGCCGTGTGCGTTAAAGCGGAAACACTGTGTAGAAGAACCGCTGTAGCTGCTCAATACATAGCTGCTGCCCGAAAGTGTGAGCGCCTTGCTTGAATCGGAGTAGCTTACTACTTTATAGTTGAGTGCATCGCCGTTTGCATCTGTCTTTACGGAAACGATGTTCCAATACTGCGCACTTGAAGATGCCGCAGTTGCCGTTGATACTGTTGAACCGCTGTAAGCAAGCGCCTTGCCCGTGGAGGCGTTTATTATCTGATAGCAGCCGCTGCCAACGTAAACTATTTTCCAGCGGTTTGCCGTTGAAGATGTGCTGCTTGCCACAACACTTGAACTTGAATCCGTTACATAGTAACCGTCGCTTGTGTTAACAAATTCCATAAGCTGGTCGGGGTAGCCGTTTGCATCTATAGCAGTGGAAGTTGACGAGCTTGATGAGCTTGAAGAACTTGAACTTGTCGAAGTGCTTGTTGACGAAGAACTTGACGAAGAACTTGAACTTGAGCCGGGAAGTGTGCCCGATGTGTCCACCTGTATCTTATAAATATTGATGCCGCTGCCCGTTGAGTAGATGTATACCGTGCCTGTGCCCGTTATAGAAACGCTGCCCGTTGAAAGGCTCGAACCGCAGGAAATGGTGCCTACCTGTGTACCGCTGCCGTTTACCACCGCAAGCGTTCTTGTTGAGGAACCGCTTGATTTTGCGGTCACTTTTATGGTTGTCGTGCCGTCTATATCCATTGATACCGCACGGTATGAACTGCTGCCTGCACCGCCGAGGGCAAGACAGTAGTTGTATGTTGTGCCGTCAAGTGTTGCGGAGCTTGATGTTACGGACATTGTTTTGCTGCTTGTTGCAATAAGGTTTATGCCGTCCACCGTTGTTGTGGAGGATATGGTGCCGAGGCTTCTGAAAGAAGTGTCGCTCATATTCCAGCTTTTTGAAGAAGTAGCTGTGCTTGATGAGCTTGAAGTCGTTGTGCTGCTTGAAGAACTTGAAGATGAAGAACTTGAAGAGCTTGAACTTGAAGTCGATGGCCATGATGCCTCTTCAAAGTACCATATCTGGTTTGCCGTTGCGTTGTTTGTCCACTGTATTACGTTTGCGCCCGATGCCGTACTGAAATTGAGCACATCAAGACACATTGCGTGGTTTGTTGGCTCTGTTGTTATCGCATAGCCGTCGCCGCTTGCGGTAATACCGAAATTCTGCGGTGAAAGGCCGTTGTTTGACCATATCTGTATATTTGCCGCGCCTGCAAGACTGCCGTTTTCAAGGTCGAGTGAAACGCCGCCCGTCATATCGGTCGCAGGGTGCAGACGGTAAGTGCCGTTTGAATTCTTTTCAAGTATCCAGCGCTGACCGAGTGAGCCTGTGCCCGTTGCCTGGCATACGTTCGCGCCGTCCGCTGCCGAATCGTTTTCAACAGTCAGATAAAGACCGCTGTTTTTGTTTTTGATGTAGTAAATGTTGCCGCTTGAGGGGGTCACGGCCGCAGCCGATGTGTTCACCGCCATACCAAACGCCGAACCTAGCGCAAGAATAAGGCTTAAAAACAACCCCATAAATCTTCTTGACATTTTCCTTCCTCCTTTTTTATTGTGTTTACAAGAATCTTTACAACCCGAATTATATTTTCTTTTGGTTATTTTTTCAAGATTAATTCTCAACACAAAATTTTTTTGACACATTTTTTAACATACCCCGTGTTTTTTGACTGTTTTTAATGGAACTTTTGTGCAATCTGTATTTTATGAAAAAATTAATTTTTTAAAAATTTCTGTTTTGCACAATTTATTAGTCATAAATTAGCCGCAAATTAAAATTTGATTAAGATAATTTTGTGTCAATCTGCATTTTTCACAAAACAAGCCTGCCAAATAACTTAAATCAATAAAATATGTGTATTGACAATTTTTAAACAAAGTAGTATAATAAAAGACAATTTAGTGTTTTATACATTATATATTTTTATGTTATTAATAAGTAATTATTTTTTTCAGGAGGTTACTAAAGTGAGCAGAGTTTACAATTTTTCAGCAGGTCCCTCAATGCTTCCCTTGCCCGTGCTTGAACAGGCACAGAAAGAGATGCTTGACTACAACGGTTCGGGC
>JAGAHK010000365.1 GCA_017627115.1 Bacillota bacterium
GCCTCACTATGTTCGGCACCTCCCCTAAACGCTGCGCTAAAGGGGAGGCACGGTCGCTGTGCTCCCTTGGCTAATGCAACACATTAACTTTTCTAAAGTAACTCAAAGCGTCGCAGACTTTAATCCGCAGGGTGAAACCGCGCTTTACCCGAGGAGAAAAAACTTGTTTTTTCTTCCCTACAGACGCCAAGTGACGCCGCAGGCGGCGCGCAGTGCGGCTGCAAAACGGAGAAAAGCCTGCTTTTCTCCGGCGATGTTGTCGCTATGCGACAACGAGCATAAACAATAATTTACATTTTTATTAATAAGAAAGAGGGTGAACATATGAAAAAGCTTATTATTTCTGCAATTACAGCTATTTTGACTTTTATATGCTCTTCTGCCGTATACGCCAAAGATGCTAATGTTGTTGTCAACGGTAAGGGGATAGATACCGAAGCCGTTATCTCCGAAAACAGGGTTCTTGTGCCCATAAGGGGCGTATATGAGCAGCTTGGCTTCGATGTAAAATGGTATCCCGAAGAAAAAGATGCAGAATTTACAAAGGGCAATCATTATATGCTGCTTTATTCAAACGGTGAACTTATTGATGTTGACGGAAGGCAGATACGCCCCGATGTTAAATACGGCATAATCAATGACAGGATGTATCTGCCGCTGCGTGTGACGGGCGAAGCTTTCGGGCTTGAAGTAAGCTGGGATGCCGAAACAAAGACCGCATATATAGACGGCACTGTTGATGACGGAGGTGAAGAAGTGGATTTTTCCGATAATATGGGCTTTGCATTTAAAATGAATTCACTTATGCCAAAGAACGAAAACTATATGTTTTCTCCTTTGAGTATAAAAATAGCGCTTGCTCTTGCGGCAAACGGTGCGGACGGCGATACTCAAAAGGAGATCACAAAAGCACTTGATATTGACGATATCGAGGAATTCAACGCATATGCAAAACAGCTTATACAAAACTACAGCAATAATAAAAATGTTGAGCTTGCAATAGCAAACAGCCTTTGGCTCAACACCCAAAAAGCGCCAGACACGGAATTCAACGCCGATTATTGTAAAAAAATGCTGGATAACTACAATGCAGCTGTAGAAAAGGTGGATTATTCCGATGCCGTATTGAGAGTAAATACATGGTGCAGCGAAAACACAAAGGGCAAAATACCGTCTATCATAGAGTCTCCCGATTTATCGGCTATCCTTGCAAACGCTATTTATTTCAAGGGTGACTGGGCAGAACCTTTTAACAAAGATGCTACCTACAAACAGATTTTTACCGACAGGAACGGCAAAAAGACCGAGACGGATTTTATGCATATGGAAGAGACCTTTGAGTTTTTTGAAGATGATGATGTCAAAATACTCAAAATGCCTTATAAGGGCGGCAATACCTCAATGTATTTTATATTGAGCGGCGATAAGCGCATTGATATAAACGATTATACCGATAAAATGACTTATGAGGATGTTGTCATTTCCATACCTAAATTCAAGACGGAATATAAACGCACTTTAAACAGTGATCTTCGTACTCTTGGGATAGACAAGGCTTTTGATGCTTTAAGTGCTGATTTTAAGCCTATGTTTGACAGTGAATTTGATTTTTATATCGACAAGGTGCTGCATAAAACATATATAGATGTTGACGAAACGGGCACGGAAGCTGCCGCGGTAACAGCAATAGTTATGGAAACAGCAGTGGCTGTTGACCCGAGCATAAAAAAAGAATTCATAGCCGATGAACCGTTCGGTTATGCAATTATCGACAATGATACAGGCGAAATACTGTTTATGGGCGAATACGCTTTTGTAAGTTAAGAAAACGCTGATTAAATTCAAAAAAACAAAAATAATTTTAGCCGATGGCGGCGCATTTGTAGGCGACCATGCTAATGTGAAGCCTAACAGGCTGAACATAGCAAACAGAGTCGTTAAGCAAATGCGCAAAATTATTTTTGGTATCCTTAAATCAGCGTTTCCTTAAATAATAATTTATAAAAAAGGAGAAATAAACTATGTCAAATTTTTATTACGATAAGGATGCAAAACTCGAAACCCTTGTACCCGGTCAGAACTACCGCAAAATAAAGGCACATGACGGCAATGTTATGCTTGTTGAAGTTATATTTGAAAACGGCGGTTTCGGCGCGGAGCATACACACCCTCACGAACAGGCAACATATTGCCTTGAAGGTGAATTCGAGTTCAATGTAGGCGGCGAAATAAAGAAAATAGGTGTCGGCGATACAATTTATATGCCGTCTGATGTGCCTCACAGCTGCAAGCTTCTTACCCCTTACGGCAGGCTTCTTGACATCTTTTCACCGCAGAGAATGGACTTTTTGGGTAAATAAAATATGAATTCCATATTCAAAAAACAGTTTTACAGTTTTACAATAACCATAGTGCTTTGTCTTGGGCTTATGAGTGTCGGTATCATACAGGCTATCCGCAGTTTTGGCTATAATCAGACAAGCCGCGACCTTGACCGCTGGGCATCAAAAGCGGAGAGTTTTTTCAAAAACTCCATAAATGAAGAGGGCGCACTTGATACAACTACTTTTTTGCAAAATATGAGGCAGCTTGAAATATATTCGGACAAATCCTTTATCATTACAGACAGTGCATTGAATGTATATTGGGTGTCCGAAAATGTTCCCGAGGAGATAATGAGCACAAAGCTTGAAATAAAAAAGCTTGAAAAGGCCGTTGGCGGGGAAGTGGTAGAGTATAAAAAAAGCAAACTCAATATTTATGCCGAGCCTATGCACACAAAATGCTATCCGCTTAAAAACGCACAGGACAGGGTCTGCGCCGTTGTTTGCATAAGCAGTTCTATGCGTGAAATGTCACAGGCAATGAACTCGTGCTACCGCATTTTTGTGATTTTTCTTGCGGTAACGGTACTTATCGGCTTTTTTATGGTCTATATGTCGTCCAACGCTATTGCTGCGCCTTTGCGTGAAATGAATGAGGCGGCAAAGGTTATAGCAAGCGGTGATTTTGAAAAGCGTATACGTGTTGATTATGATGACGAGATAGGTCAGCTTGCCGAAAGCTTTAACGATATGGCTTCAAGCTTGTTTTTGCAGGAAAAAAGCAGACGTGAGTTTCTATCCAATATATCGCACGATCTGCGCTCGCCGCTGACTTCAATGCGCGGCTTTTTGCAGGCACTTCTTGACGGCACGATCTCCGATGATAAAAAAGACAGGTATCTCAATATCATTATGGAGGAAACAGACCGTCTTGCAAAGCTTGCAAACAATATGCTGGAGATAAATAAGCTTGAGGAAAGCGATAATCTCAATATAAAAACCTTTGATATAAATGTGCTTGCTTCTCATACTTTAAGCACCTTTGAGGAGCGGGCAAACAATCTTTCGATAACTCTTAAAACAGAGTTTTATAACGAAAGCTGTATGGTCGAAGCAGACGAAGAAAAAATACAGCGCGTTATATACAACCTTGTGGATAACGCCCTGAAATTTACGCATAAATACGGTATCATTCGTATAATAACACAGCCGGGAAAAGATAATAAAAAGGTGCTTGTTACCGTAAAGGATAACGGCAAGGGCGTTTCCAAAGAGGAACAGAAAAAAGTTTTCGACCGCCTTTATAAAGCGGATATGTCACGAGGAAAGGATAAAAAAGGCACAGGTCTCGGTCTTTCCATCGTGCGTGAATTCCTGAAAGCCCACAACGAGACCATCACACTTAAAAGTGATGTAGGCAAGGGCTGTGAATTTACATTTACACTTACTATGGCAGGAAATAAATAATTTTTAAATGCCATATTGTTTGAGGTAGAATAATGGACAAAAAAGCATTACGTGTTTTGGAATTTAATAAAATAATAGAACAGCTTAAACATTATACGGCATCTGCACTTGGAAAAGCCGAAGCGGAAGCGCTTGAACCGAGCGATGATATAGGAGCCATAAGGCAAATGCAGCATGAAACGGCAGAGTCTGTCAGTATGATAATGAAAAAAGGTTCTCTCTCTCTTGGCGGCTTGCATGATATCAGACCGCAGCTGCAAAGGGTGGAAATGGCAGGTATTTTAAGCATAGAAGAACTTGAAGGCGTGCGCGATTTTCTCTATGCCTGCCGCAAAGCCAAGAATTATGCGAAAAGCGAGAGTAAAAATGACAGTTTCCCGACTCTTGAGCCTTTTTTTGAAAAAATAGTCCCCGTTACAGACCTTGAGCGTGACCTTGAACGCTGTATAGTTTCGGGCGAGATAGACGATAACGCAAGCAGTACTCTGCGTGATATCCGCAGGCTTATTTCGCAGGCAAACAGCCGTATCAAAGAACAGCTCAACAGCATTATCCATTCGCAGACTTATAAAAATATGCTTCAGGATCCTGTTATAACTATCAGAAACGACCGTTTCTGCGTACCCGTAAAGCAGGAGTACAAAAATGCCTTTTCGGGTATGATACACGATCAGTCGGCAACGGGTGCAACAGTATTTATTGAACCTATCAGTGTTGTTCAGCTGAATAATAAGATAAAGGATCTGCACGCACAGGAAAAAGCGGAAATAAGCCGTATTCTGGCTATGCTTTCCGACAGGGTATATCAAAACCGCATACCGCTTGACGAAAATATTCGTCTTATGGCACATCTTGATTTTGTTTTTGCAAAAGGCGAACTTGCCATTGGTATGAATGCAACGGAACCCATATTCAATACAAAGGGTTATGTAAATATCAAAAAAGGCAGACATCCTCTTTTGGATAAAGACAAAGTTGTACCGACCGATATCTATCTTGGCGGTGATTTTACAACTCTTTTGATAACGGGGCCCAATACGGGCGGTAAGACCGTGAGCCTTAAAACTTTGGGACTTTTTACTCTTATGGGACAGTCGGGCTTGCACATTCCCGCTTTTGATAACTCCGAACTTGCTGTCTTTGAGCAGGTATTTGCCGATATTGGTGATGAACAGAGCATTGAGCAGAGTTTAAGTACATTTTCGTCACATATGACAAATATTGTTTATATCCTCAATAATATAACCAATAATTCTCTTGTGCTTATGGATGAACTCGGCGCAGGTACAGATCCTACGGAGGGCGCTGCGCTTGCTGTGTCCATAATAAAGTATCTGTTGGCTCTCGGTGTTAGAACGGCGGTAACAACACATTACAGCGAACTGAAGCTTTATGCCCTCACAACGGACAAAGTGGAGAACGCAAGCTGTGAGTTTGATGTCAATACTCTCCGTCCTACATATAAACTGCTTATAGGTGTACCGGGCAAAAGTAACGCCTTTGCCATATCTTCAAGGCTTGGTCTGCCCGAGTATATAATAAATGATGCCAAAGAGGTGTTGAGTCATGAGGATATAAAATTTGAAGATATCCTCACCGATATGGAGATAAGCAAGAAAAACCTTGTTGCCGAGCAGGAAAGGGCAGAACAATACCGTCTTCGTGCCGAAAAACTCAAAAACGAGATGGAAGAACAGCGCAAAAAGCTGCAAAAACAGCGTGAGCGTATCATAAAAGAGGCTAATGAGGAAGCGCGCCGCATAATAAGCGATGCCAAAGACGAGTCGGATGCCGTTATAAAGGAAATACGTAAAATGCAGCGTGAGGGTATCGAGGGTAATACTCTTGATGAGCAGCGCCAAAAACTTAAAGCCAAAATGGACGAGATGAACAAAAAGCTTGAAGAAAAAAATAAGCCAAAGCATAAAGTCCCCAAAAAGCTTTCTGTCGGAGATAAGGTATATATCCACAGTTTTGAGCAAAGCGGCATTGTTTCTTCTTTGCCCGATAATAAAGGCGATCTGACCGTTAAAGCGGGCATAATGAAAATGAAAGTAAATATTAAAGATATTTCTCTTGATACAAGTGAAAATATAGGGTATAATAAACCTGAACGGCCTAAAAAAGCCGCTAATAGTTTTAAAAAGGCACAATTTGTTTCTCCCGAGTGCGATCTGCGCGGTATGACTACTCTCGAAGCACTTGACAAGGTGGATAAATACCTTGATGATGCGGCACTTGCAGGGCTTACGCCTGTGACTATTATACACGGCAAGGGCACAGGTGCGCTGAGAACGGCAATAACGGAACATTTAAGAACGCATCCGCAGGTAAAGAGCTACCGTCTCGGTGTTTACGGCGAGGGTGAATCGGGTGTTACAATAGTTGAATTGAAGTGATATTGAATTAAATTTTATCCGAAATGATTTTTCATACGGGACAGCGATAAAATGGGGTAGGAATGTAAAATTTTAACCCCCAAAAATTTTACTCTGAATTAAATTTTATCTTGAATGAGGGTCATAGAAGTGAGTGAAAAAAACAGGGTCTTGATAGTTGATGATGATAAACATATAGCCGAGCTTATCTCTCTTTATCTTGATAAAGAAGGTTATGACACAAGAGAGGTATATTCGGGCAGGGCGGCGATAACTGCTTTTAAGGAGTACTCTCCGAGTATAGTCCTGCTTGATATAATGCTGCCCGAGCTTGACGGTTATCAGGTCTGCCGTGAAATAAGACAGATAGGCAACACACCTATTATAATGCTTACGGCAAAAGGCGAGGTCTTTGATAAGGTATTGGGTCTTGAACTCGGCGCGGATGATTATATAATAAAACCTTTTGACCCGAAGGAACTTATTGCCCGTGTCAAGGCGGTTTTGCGCCGCTATGACAGCAAGCCCATAGAGTCGCCCAAACAGATAGTTTATCAGAACCTTAATATAAATCAGTCCACTTATGTTGTTACCTATCATGATGTAGCGCTTGAACTGCCGCCAAAGGAATTTGAGCTTTTGAATTTCCTTGCGCAGCATCCGAACCAGGTGTTTACAAGGGAACAGCTGCTCGATAAAATATGGGGCTATGAATTTATGGGTGATACCCGTACAGTTGATGTACATATCAAGCGTATAAGGGAAAAAATGCCTTATTCCGACAACTGGAGCGTAAAGACGGTCTGGGGTGTCGGCTATAAGTTTGAGGTCAGACAATAAAAAATAGCATACTTATAAAATAACATACTTATAAAAAATAC
>JAGAHK010000366.1 GCA_017627115.1 Bacillota bacterium
AAGCGGCATATGCCGCTTTTTTTGTTAAACATCAAACTCCACTCTTCCGTCAGACAGATGATAGAGCGCACCGATCACTTTAAGACCGTGCTCCTCTTCCTCTTTATGTATCTCAAAACTGCTTTCTATTATCCCCACGCTATGGCGAACATTATTTCATCATCTCCGTATATTATTATGATACTCTGATCTTTTATTTTTCTTTCAATGCAAAATTATAAGGCAGCAATTCGCTAACCTTTATTTCTTCTGGCTCTCCTTTTTTGCTTATAACTATGACCTTGTCATACATAAATTCGCTCATGACCTGCAAACAGGCACCGCACGGATATACTGTTTCTTTTATATTTTCAAGAGCGATCGCTATTTTCTTTATATTCAATTTATTCTCGGAAACAGCCTTGAATATAGCAGTTCTTTCTGCGCAGTTGCAAAGACTGTAGCTTGCATTTTCTATATTGCAGCCCGTAAACACCATACCATCTTCGGTAAGCACGGCAGCACCTACTTTAAATCCCGAATAAGGAGCATAAGCATATTTTGCAGACATCGAAGCTATTTCAAGCAGCTGCCGATTTTCGTTATTTTCCATAATATCACCTGTTTTTATCTTTTTAATCCCATTTTTGCAAGTATTTCTTCCTGTTTTGCAAACATCACTTTTTCTTCTTCGGGCACCATATGGTCATAACCCATAAGATGAAGCATACTGTGAGCGGTCAGAAAAGCAAGCTCACGTTTTGTGGAATGTCCGTATTCCTCCGCCTGCGAAAGCACTTTATCATAGCACAGTACAATATCGCCAAGATATATTTTCCCCTTTTCGGGCAGCTTGTCCCTTGTAAAATCAATAAGAGGAAAACTCAAAACATCGGTCGGACGGTCTATGCCGCGGTGTTCAAGATTTATCTGATGTATCTCGTCAAGTCCGACAATAGTTATGCTTATTTCCGTATTATCGCTGAAATTTTCATATTCAAGTGAATTTTTCACTGTTTTTTCTATAAGTTCGTAATCGACATCATATTTCGTTTCATTACTGTATAATATTTCCATTTTTCATACCTGCTTAAAATAATTATTTGCTGTGTTTAGCCTTATACTCCTGCTTTTTCTCGTACTTTTCATATGCGTTTATGATGTTCTGTACAAGTGGATGCCTTACAACGTCCTTATTAGTCAGTTTGCATATGGAAATGCCTTCGATATCCGTAAGTATTTTTGCGGCTTCTATAAGACCGCTGTTTTTGCCTTTTGGCAGGTCTATCTGTGTAACATCACCCGTAATTACTGCCTTTGAGCCGTAACCGAGACGTGTAAGAAACATCTTCATCTGCTCGGGCGTAGTGTTCTGCGCCTCGTCAAGTACAATGAACGAATTGTCAAGAGTACGACCGCGCATATAGGCAAGCGGAGCAACCTCGACCGCGCCTTTTTCCATATTGCGCAGAAAATTGTCGGCACCCATTATCTCATAAAGAGCATCATATAAAGGTCTTAAATAGGGATCGACTTTCTGCTGAAGATCACCGGGAAGAAAACCGAGATTTTCGCCTGCTTCTATTGCGGGACGTGTGAGGATAATACGGTTTACCTCATTGTTTTTGAATGCGGTTATCGCCATAGCCATCGCAAGATATGTTTTACCCGTTCCTGCGGGACCAACACCGAAAATAACCGTATTTTTGCGTATTGCATCAATATATTTTTTCTGACCTATGGTCTTTGGATGCAGTGCTCTGCCGTTTATGGTAGTACAGATAAAATCATCCGATACATTCTGTGCATCATTGATATTGTTTTCCCTTGCTTCATCTATAAAATAATTAAGGCTCTGCTCGGATATCTCTTCGCCGTTATTGGCAAGACGAATAAGCGCATTTAAAACCTGTCCTGCAAGTTCGGTATTTTCGTTTGTCTGAACTTCGATATTATCAATGTTTGTTTTAAGGTGAGTAACTGCGGCAGCCTGCTTCGTACTTCCTTCGGCAAGCACGTTGCTCGAATCTGCGATGCTTCCCGAGCCGATAGATACCTGTTCGGAAGATACTTTTATTTCTTCGATA
>JAGAHK010000367.1 GCA_017627115.1 Bacillota bacterium
CATAAATAATCCGCCTTAAGCAAGCTTAAGTCCGATTATTTAATTCGCTTACTATAAAATCCTTTTTTTGATTGGTGACTGTATAAACCGATCGACTCATTTTTTCAGCTTGAAAGACGAAGCAGGGTATCAACAGCTTCTATATCCATTGGTCTGCCCCAAAGGAAACCCTGTATGAAATCACAATTGAGCTGCTTTAATGTGTTGAGCTGTGTTTCGTATTCAACACCTTCGGAGATAACATCGAAGTGGAGCAGATGTCCCATTGAGATTATGGCAGCAACAAAGTCCGCAAAGTTGTTTTCCTCGTGAAGACCGTCAACAAAGCTTTTGTCTATCTTGAGCAGATCTATCGGAAGCTTTGTAAGGTAGCTCAATGAAGCATAGCCTGTGCCGAAATCGTCAAGAGCAATCTTTATGCCCATCGCTTTTATTTCGTCAAGTGTTTTTGCCGTGCTTTCAAGCGAGGATATAAACACTGATTCTGTTATCTCTATCTCAAGGTTTTCGGCAGGGTAGCCCGTCTCGATAAGTGCGGACTCCACATCGCTTACAAAACTGTTTTTCGTAAGATGGATAGCCGAGATATTGACAGATAAAATAAGCTTGTCATTGTATTTTTTTAGCATAGGCAGGAAAGTTGCCATAGCTTTTTTAAGAACATAACAGTCTATCTCGGTTATAAGACCGTTTTTTTCTGCCATGGGGATGAATATGCCGGGGCTTATGGGTCTGCCGTCTGTATCAGTCATACGAAGAAGAGTCTCAAAGCCGCGAAGAGTTTTTGTATTGGTGTCGTACTGCGGCTGGAAAACAAGCTTGAACAGATCGTTGTGTATTGCCTCGCGCATAAGGTTTTCGATATTAAGATCGCTTTCCACCTTGTTTATCATACTTTTGTCAAACAGACAAATGTTCGTGTCCTGCCTGCTGTCTGCCGTTTGCATGGCAATATCCGCAAACCTCAGCAGCTCTTCGGCATTTGTACTGTCCTTGGGATATATGGCAGCACCGAAGCTTGCGCTTACAAAAACGCTCTGATCGTCTATAGTGATCTTGTTTTTAAGTGCGTTTGAGAAAATGCCGATATGTTCCTTAAGTTCATTTTCGTCCTTGAAATCTCTGATAACCAGGGCAAATTCGTCACCGCCTGTGCGTGCGATAAAGTCGTTGTTTCGCATTGCGAATTTCCAGCGTGTAACAACTTCGTTAAGCACCTTGTCGCCGTATTCGTGGCCTGCGGCATCGTTTATCTGCGTAAATTCGTTGATGTCGATATAAACAAGTGCAAATTCGTTTTTGCCCGAGGCATCATCGCTGATAAGGTGATTTATAAGTTCGTTGAAAGCACGCCTGTTTGGTGTGTTTGTCATTGGGTCGGTATAAGCTATCTTGCGAAGTTCTATATCTTTGCTTTCGATAGCGGAAACGTGTTTATATATCGCTGTGGATAAAATGAACATAAACAATATCGTAACCGCACCCAAAACAGATGTCATACTTCGTGTAAAAACAATGCCTGTAAAAACAAAGATAAGATGTACGCTAAAAAGCATCATTGCGGTTCTGTATGCGGGACGCTTGAATGCAATGATGTTTGTTACAGTGATAACTGCAAGTATCATTGTTATTATCATGCTTATATCGGATGTATTTATAATGGCACCGTTTTTCGCGTGCAGACTGAGATTGAAAATATTAACGGCAAACATAATAGCCGTAAAAAACATATACAAAAGAGCAAAAAGGAGCAGTGAAATATGTGCTTTTTTAGTATTCATATACCTGTCCTCCTTTCAAAACTGCCGTTTTTTGCATAGTAGCTTATGTTAGTATATTCATTATATCACATCCGAAAATGAATTGCAACATAATTGTGAATTTTTTTTGAACATTTTTTTAAAATATTATTACATTATAAAATAAAAATAGTTTAATAGTTTTTATTTTTCCGATAATTAAAAAGGGACGAAAAGTCAGAACATCTTCGTCCTTTTTAAAACTTTTATATTTAAGGATACGCTGATTTAAGGATAACAAAAATAATTTTTCAATTTGATCAGCGTTTCTTTAATTCTTTATAAAATAGCTCATTATTGTGTAGCCGTCGGGTATGAAAAGACCCGTTTCTTTTGCGGATGCTTCGCAGAAATGTTCAACGCTGTATTCCGTCTTATCTACGCTCTTCTGATAGATAAGGAAGGGTACGGGGTCGTTTGTGTGTGTTCTTAATGAAAGCGGAGTAGGGTGATCGGGAAGTATCATCACTTTGTAATCGTCATAATCTTCAAGAGCCGCAAGGACGGGTTTGAGTATCTTTTCATCGATTATCTCAAGTGATTTTTTCTTGTTCTCTATCTCTGCTCTGTGACCGCATTCATCGGGCGCTTCAACGTGTATGTAAACAAAATCGCTGCCGTTTTTAAATTCGTCAATTGCTGCCTGTGCCTTGCCCTCGAAATTGGTGTCCATATAGCCTGTTGCCCCGGGTACTTGAACAACATTCATTCCCGTGAACTTGCCGATACCCTTTAAAAGATCGACCGCCGAGATCATAGAGCCTTTAAGACCGTATTTTTCTTTGAAAGCAGCAAGAGGTTTGCGTACACCCTCGCCCCAGAACCACATACTGTTTGCGGGGCGCAGACCCTTTGCGATGCGCGCCTTGTTGACGGGGTGGTCTTTAAGCAGATCATAAGACTTGACCATCATATCATAAAGCTTTTTTGCATTGGGATGCTCGGGAAGATGTCCTTTTATGGGCTTGCCCGTTATATCGTGCGGCGGTGTGAGTGTGCCGACATCAAGTGTACCCTTATCCCAGATAAGGCAGTGACGGTAGCTTACGCCGCTGTAAAGCCTGAATTCGTCATTGTTGAAATGCTCACCCAAAAACTTTATAAGCTCTGCGGCTTCCTCCGTGGAAATATCATCGGAGCAGTAGTCGAGGATAGTCTTGTCCTCGTAATTTGGTTCGTCCGAAAGCGTAACAAGATTGCAGCGGAAAGAAACATCCGTATCTTTCATATCTATGCCGATACTGCCTGCTTCAAGCGGAGAACGTCCCGAATAGTAAACGTGGGGGTCGTAGCCGAGTACGGAAAGATTTGCAACATCACTGCCCGGTTTAAGGTCGTCCGCAACCGTCTTTACAAGACCGACACGGCCTTTTTTTGCCAATTTATCAAAATCGGGTGTGTCGGAGGCATCCAACGGCGTTTTGTTGCC
>JAGAHK010000368.1 GCA_017627115.1 Bacillota bacterium
ATCATCAAAAAATAAATTTTACCGTGACTTGCGGCCGAACCCTGACTGCCGCTGTCTTTTATTCGCTTAACCATTTACTTCAGTCCGATCTTTTCAAGAAAAGTCTTTTTTTTGGAATCGGCAACATTATCGTCGTACTGCACGGAATAGCTGTCCTTTTCCACATTTATTGTTACTATCTGATACGGCGCCGCCATCTGCATACCAAGACGTGTGGTCGCTGTCTTTTTGACTTCGTCCATATCAACAGCCGATGAAAGCATATTTTCAAGCCTGTCATTTGCGGCATTTGTTTTTTGGGTAAGCGCCTGATTTTCCTTTATCCTTGCATTAAGCGCACTGGTGTTCGCACTTACGCACAAAACGGCAATAGAGCAGCCCATAACTATCGCAATGCCTATCAGCGCATACAAAACCGAACGGTTGACCTTTTCACGGTAACGCGTATAACTGTATATCTGCGGCTGAACGATCTTCGCCTTTTTTTTCGCGGGTCTGCCGTCAGAACGATAGCCGTAGTCCTCCTGGGGATAGGCGGGTGCTGCACTTCCGAGCAAATATGTATATGAACTTCTGCTTTGTGCGGGATTTATCCTGCGCGGTGATGTAGAGCGCATCCGATTTTCCTCCTTTGTATTTAATGTATTTAATGTATTTAATGTGTTTAATATATTTTATAATTTCTCCGCTATACGAAGCTTTGCGCTGTGTGAGCGCTTGTTTGCCGCAAGTTCTTCCACGCTTGGGAGTACGGGCTTGCGGGTAATGATTTTTATCTGCGGTTTTTTCCCGCATACACATACGGGAAAATCACGCTGACAGGTACATGGGTCTTCAAGCTCCCTGAACGTATTTTTCACTATTCTGTCTTCAAGTGAATGGAATGTTATTATACAAAGTCTGCCGCCGCTTTCAAGCAGGCCGACCATTTTCTTTATCGTACTTTCAAGTATTTCAAGCTCGCCGTTTACCTCTATGCGTATTGCCTGAAATGTGCGTTTTGCAGGGTGCGGGCCGTCCGCCCTTGCGCCCTTTGGCACAGCCTTTTTAATTACGCTGACCAGTTCAAATGTTGTTTCTATAGGTTTAACTTTTCTCTCGGAAACAATAAACTCCGCTATGCGCTTTGCCCATCTTTCCTCGCCGTAGTCGCGGATAACACGGTAAAGTTCATCCTGAGAATACGTATTTACAACCGAATAAGCAGACAGGCTTTTTCTTACATCCATGCGCATATCAAGCGGTGCGTCATGCTGATAAGAAAAGCCTCTGTCCGCTTCATCCAGCTGATGTGAGGATACTCCGAGATCCAGCAATATTCCACTGAATTTTTCTATGCCGAGTTCTTCGGCTATCTTATCTATATTACAAAAATTGTTGTGTACGTATGTTACGTTGTCAAAGCCCGCAAGTCTTTTTTTTGCGGCTTCTATGGCATTTTTATCCTGATCTATGCCTATCAGCCTGCCCGTGCCGTCAAGTGCGGAGGCTATATGAAAGCTGTGACCGCCGCCGCCCAAAGTTCCGTCGGCGTAAATTCCGTCTTTTTTAATGTCAAGACCGTCTATACATTCATTCAGCAATACCGATATATGTTTGAATTCCATATCATCACCCTTTATCACATATCAAAGACCGTAAGC
>JAGAHK010000369.1 GCA_017627115.1 Bacillota bacterium
CAGCTTGATTTTAAATCCGAGATATTCGGAATAGTGCTTTTTCAGATTGGTAACGCTCGACTTTTCTTCACTTATTTCTAAATGAAGTCTGTCATTTAACCACTTCTTTGTAGCTTCAAAAATCTTATCTGCGTCACTTTTCTTACGACAAAATATTTTAAAATCATCTGCGTATCTGACTATGTGACACTCTTTAAGTTTACTGTATGCGCGATATGAGGCATATATCGGTCCTTTATCCGCTTTTCCGTTATCCTTGCGAATAAACGGTTTATTGCGTTTGGGCGGCATTTCCTCCCATTGGCTCGCTATCCACCAATCAAGCTCATTAAGAACGATATTTGAAAGCAGCGGACTTAGTATGCCGCCTTGCGGAGTTCCTTTTTGGGGTACTCCAATTCCCTTGACCTCGGCTTTCAGCATTGCTGATATTATGCAGAGCAGCTTTTTATCTCTTATTCCCATTGTCCACATCTGCTTTAACAGCTTTCCGTGGTCAACATTATCGAAAAAGCCTTTAATATCGACATCAACAACGTAATGAAGATTATCGACCTGCATATATTTATAGACCTGAGCAATAGCGTGTTCTGTCGCTCTGTTGGGGCGAAAACCAAAACTTTTGCTGTAAAATTTAGCTTCGCAAATAGGTTCAAGAACTTGTAATATACATTGCTGTATCAGTCTGTCCCCTATTGTCGGTATTCCGAGCGGTCTTGTTTTGCCGTTTGGCTTTGGTATCTCCACTCGTCTTACTGTCTGCGGTTTGTACCAGCTTAATCTTTTTCTCACATAGCCGATGACCCTTTCGGGCTGCCATTTAGCTATGTCTTTTATTGTTTTACCGTCTGTTCCTGCGGTGCTGCTCCCTGAATTTTTCTTGATGTTTCTGTAGGCAAGCATTATATTTTGTTCCGAGACAATCAGTTCCACAAGATTATTAAAACACTTGTTTTCCTTGCTGTCGGCGTACAGCTTATCCTGTATTTCCTGAAAATCATAGTACTCGGAGTTCCGCAGTTTTTGCCTTTTTGCTTTTCTCTTTGTTGTCAAAGTCGGCTTTTCTCCTTTTGCATTGCATTGGGATTTCAGCCTTTCTTAGTCTTACTCGAACCTTTGATTACCATAAATTGATTTTAACTTTAACATTCGACTACAGCCTATCCCTCCACGGTTTATTATCACCGCTTCATAGGTACTGTGGCTGCGCTTTCAACCGAATAAAGACAGGTTATACTATCAGCTTTCCCTGCCAACGCTTCATAGCGGACAATCGCTCTGCGTTTCGGTCTTTCCACGTTCCGATATTTCTATCTGTACATATATCCTTAGGTGCATCCTTTGAGCCTGTATGCTTGACAGTGCCTGTAACACCGTAGGGAGTTTCATAACCTTGCAATTTTACTAATCCCCACATACGCCGCCGTAAGACGGCTTCGGCAGTTAGCCGAACAATCTTTTAGACCCGTACATTCGGATATTCGTCAGTAAGATACCGTACATTCTCACCATAGATATTTTATAGACCCCCGACCTATCACCCGCGACCGCCTCCGGTTCGCTTTTGCCTTATCGATGTATATTTCCATACTGTCGATAAAGCGAGTGTGTACAGCCGTCTTTAGCGTGCTGTGTCAGTCCCCGCACATTGTCTGCGGTTTCCTCCAACGCGAGTTTCAGGGGGAGCGTTTCGGGGCGTTACTCCGTCATTCCACTCCTCAAAATATCAGTTAGAAAACCTTTTGGTTTCCCGTCACTTTTCCCTCATTGCAGGATTTTCCCACAATTGAGATTATATGCGACAACGTGTCGCTTCACACAAATAAAACTCGTCAAGGCTCGCTACCGTGTTTCCTTTGGTGAGCAGCTCATTCGACATATATGACAGCACGTTGAACAGCAGAGCATTGCGGATATTCTTTGAAGCCTGAAGCAGACCCTTGACACCGAATG
>JAGAHK010000006.1 GCA_017627115.1 Bacillota bacterium
CAAAAATAATTTTGCGCATTTGCTTAACGGCTCTGTTTGCTATGTTCAGCCTGTTAGGCTTCACATTAGCATGGTCGCCTACAAATGCGCCGCCATCGGCTAAAATTATTTTTGTTTTTTTGAATTTAATCAGCGTTTCCATAATACAAACTGATTAGGAGGTGCCATTTTGGCTTACAATAACAACAACACATACAGCGGCAGACCCAAGCGCACACCGAGAGTGCCTGCACAGCAGAAGCCGAAACTGAAAGTTATCCCTTTGGGCGGACTTCACGAGATCGGAAAGAACATCACAGCCTTTGAGTACGAGGACGAAATAATGATAATCGACTGCGGTGTTGCTTTCCCCGAGGACGATATGCCGGGAATTGACCTTGTTATACCCGATTTTTCCTATCTTGTGGAAAATAAAGACAAGATACTCGGCGTTGTGCTTACGCACGGACACGAGGATCATATAGGTTCCCTGCCCTACTTTTTCAGGGAGATAAACGTGCCTGTTTACGGCACAAGGCTGACGATAGGTCTTGTAGAGACAAAGCTGCGCGAACACGGGCTTTTAGAGAGTGTGGAGCGTGTGAACGTGAACGCGGGCGACACCATAACACTCGGCAAAAACTTCAAGGTGGAGTTTATACGTTCAACGCACAGCATTGCGGACTCGGTAGCACTTGCACTGACCACACCCGCAGGCGTTGTGGTACATTCGGGCGACTTCAAGGTGGACTATACCCCCATACAGGGCGAGATGATAGACCTTCAACGCCTTGCCGAGCTTGGCAAAAAGGGCGTGCTGCTTTTTATGTGCGAAAGCACGAATGTGGAGCTTAAAGGCTACACCATGAGTGAGAGAAATGTCGGCGGCATTTTCAAGCAGATATTCGAGGACAGCAAGGACCAGCGCATTATGGTCGCAACTTTCTCGTCAAATATAGACAGGATACAGCAGATAATAAACTGCGCAATGGAGCATAAGCGCAAAGTGTGCGTAGTGGGCAGGAGTATGTCGAATGTTGTCAAAACGGCGATAGAACTCGGCTATCTTAAAATGGACGAGGACACCATGATAGACGTTACCGAGATAAACCGCTATGAGGACAACAGGCTTGTTATAATCACAACGGGCAGTCAGGGTGAGACCATGTCCGCACTTTCGCGTGTTGCCTCGGGTGACCACAAGCAGATAGAGATAAAGCCCGGCGACAAGGTAATAATCAGCGCTTCGCCCATACCCGGCAACGAGAAGAATGTATACCGCGTTATAAACGAGCTTTTCAAGAAAGGCGCGGATGTTATATACGACGGTCTGATGGACGTACACGTTTCGGGACACGCAAGGCAGGAGGAAATAAAGCTTCTGCACGCACTTTTAAAGCCAAAATATGTTATGCCCGTTCACGGCGAATACAAAATGCTCAAACAGCATCAGCAGCTTGTTATGGAAATGGGTATGCCGAAAGAAAACGTATTTGTTATGGCAAACGGTGATGTGCTTGAAATAAACCGTCAGGGCGGAAAGATACTGCCGCAGGCGGTACAGAGCGGTCAGGTGTTTGTTGACGGTCTGGGCGTGGGCGATGTGGGAAACATAGTTCTGCGCGACAGAAAGCATCTTTCGCAGGACGGTCTGATGATAGTTGTTGTGGCTATGGAAAAATACAGCGGAAACATTTTAAGCGGCCCCGATATCATAAGCCGCGGTTTCGTATATGTGCGTGAGTCCGAGGAGCTTATGGTGGAAGCGCGCGAAGTTGTGAGGGAAGCGCTGTTTGACATAAGCGACCGCAATTTAAGCGATTGGAGCTATATAAAAACAATGATAAAGGACACTCTGCGTGATTTCCTGTGGAAAAAGACAAAGAGAAGCCCGATGATACTGCCGATAATTACGGAGATAAATATGTAAAACGGCAAAGATCAAAAAAGGCTAAAAGGGCTAAAAAGGAGGTATTTTTATGGATGATATAACTGTCACGGCTACCAATATGGCAAAGCAGCTTTCGGAGCTGATAAAAAACACCGAAAAATACCGTGAATATCAGGAAGCAAAGAAAGTAATACACGAGGACAAGAACCTGCACAAAAAGGTGAGGGAGTTCATATCAAAGCACACCGCCTTTCTTTATGCAATGAAAGACGGCACCGCCTCTTTCGAGCAGGAGCGTTATCTTTCGCAGGAATTCCACAAGCTGATGCTCAACCGCAATGTATATGTATATATGACCGCAACGCTGGAAT
This sequence comes from Bacillota bacterium, assembly GCA_017627115.1. GTDB lineage: Bacteria > Bacillota > Clostridia > Lachnospirales > CAG-274 > RGIG4310. The sequence goes on from JAGAHK010000006.1 coordinate 2,242, forward strand.
TTACGGAAATGCTTGCAACGGTTTTTCAGACCAGTGTTGCGGACCTTGACATAGATATGGATTTTTAAATACGGATTTTTGAGGTGAGATATGTCGGTACATAGCGGTAAGATAAGATCGGGCAGCGCGCAGATATACTACGAACTGCACCAAAATCAAAAGGAAAAAACGCTCGTTCTGCTGCACGGTAATGCCGAGAGCAGCGAGCGTTTCGCAAAGCACGCGGAAATTTTCGGCGAATATTTCAATATACTGCTTATAGACAGCCGCGGTCACGGTCTGTCCACTGTAGGTGACGGCGACCTGAGCCTTGACAAAATGGCGGTCGATCTTGAAAACATATTAAACACACTTGGGCTTGAAAAAGTACATATTTTAGGCTTCAGTGACGGCGCAAACACCGCAATGATATACGCGCCGAAAAACAACGAACTTATCGACAAACTTGTGCTTGTGGGCGGAAACCTTGATTACAGCGGTTTTACCCTACAGACAAAGGCCCTTGTTGCCATAGGCTATTTCCTTGCGTGGATAAATATGAAGGTGGACAAGACCAACCGCATAAACTACGAATATTATTATCTGATGTTCAAGGAGCCGCATTTAAAGCCGAACTACATAAACAAAATACAGGCAAAAACGCTTGTTATGGCAGGTGACAAGGATATGATAAGCCGCAGTCACACCGATTTGATAGTCAACAGCATAAAAAACGGTATTCTGAAAATTTACAGGGGCGACCATTTTTATATTTACCGTCAGCCCGAGGAATTCTGCAAATATGTAATTGATTTTTTGAATAAGGACGAATAAACGGGGTACAGAATATGAAAAGACTTATTTTTACCATAGCTGTGGCGGCTTTTCTCTCCGCCTGCGGGAATGCGGTATCCGACAGCAAGGGCGGCAGCACCGAAGCAGGCAGTGAAAAGGGAGTTGAGGTAAGTTCAAAAGAGGTTTTTGAAAGCATTTCTGAAAGTGTTTCCGAAAGTGTCTCCGAAACAGCCGAAACTTCCGAAATAACAATGCCCGAGGGTACGAAGGATATAAACCTGCGCACAGACAGGAACGAGATACTTATAAACAGCGACGGCAGCGAGGTCATCTTCTATGCGGAAGTGCCTGCCGATACTGCACCCGAAAAGGTGCTGCTTATAGATGCGGACACGGGCAGACAGGCCGCCGAGCTTTTTGACGAGGCCGATTATGAAAAATACGGCGATACCATAAAGGGCGACAGCGTTTACAACTGCCGTTTCAGCGTGGATACCGATATAAACACCGACCCGGAGGTCTCCGAGGACAAGCGTTACCACTACTATGCTATGTTTGAGGACGAAAAGGGCGTGCATCTTTCCGAACCCGTTGAGATATGGGTGCTTGAACAGTTTACCGACAGCGAGCTCAGCGATATGGAAGAGGTGGACAAGGTGCTTGCGGGCATGACAAACTCGGACGAATTCAAAGCGCTTGACACGGCACAAAAGCAAGAGCGCGCTGTCGAAGTGCTGACCGAGCTTGCCGAAAAAGGCACACAGGCAAGACCGCACAGCCTTATCATAAAGCAAAGCATAGCCTCAACGGACGATGTGGTGAGCTTCCAATATGCCTGCGGCGTAAACGGCGGCGTGATGCTGAAAGAGTTTGGCACGAAATTTAATTGAGATCGGATCGCTCATCCAAATCCCGATTTGTGTTAGGGGAACGCTGATTTAAGTTTCCTTAGAAAAGAAAAGACGTTGCATTAGTCTTGCCTCCCCTTTAGCGTAAGCGGTTAGGCGTGTGCCGCTTTAGCGGGAGGGGGACCGCGCGCAGCGTGGTGGAGGGGTTTATTTGCAGCAACTTTAGTGTTGTGCAACGATAAGCAACAACACTCGTAAACCCCTCAGTCAGCCTACGGCTGCCAGCTCCCCTGATCGCTGCGCTAAAGGGGAGCCAAGGCTAATGCAACTCTACTACAAACGTAAATAATAATTTATAGTAAACGACAAAAGTCTTTGGACTTTGGGCGTTTACTTGCGCCGACTGCGAGCCGCAAAGCGGCTTTATTCCTTGTACGCAGTCGTGTGCATACCCCGCAGGGTTATAGTAAAGGACATTTTTAAATGTCCTTTACTATAACAAACTATCAAACAATTTTGTTTTTCACATTTATAGCCGACACCACACTTACGGTACGGTTTTTATTTGTTTTTATGCCTTTACCATATTCTTGCACGTTTTTCGGGCGGCAGGTACATTCCGTCACCCTCGTTTATATCGTACACTTCGTAAAACTTATCGAGACTTTGCAAAGTCTTGTTTACACGCAGGTTAGGCGCACTGTGCACATCGCCTGTTGAACGCGACTGTGCGTTTTCCCTTGTCATGGCAACAGCCCATGCCCTTGCCGTGCTTTCATACATCTTTTTAAAATCAAAGTTTTCGTGTTTTTCGCCTATTGATGTAATACAGGAGACCGCACCGAGATCGGCTATATTCTCCATAAGTGTCAGTTCGGGGTCATTGAGTATGCCCGGCGCATGCTCGCCGCCGCGGTAGAATTCCACCACATTTTGGCAAAGCTGCTTAAATGTTGCCTTGTCCTCTTCCGTCCACCAATCGTAAACATTGCCGTTTTCATCGTATTTCGAGCCGTTGATGTCAAAAGCATGACTTATCTCGTGACTTATAACATAGCCTATGCCGCCGAGTTTTTCCTCATAGCTCATATCGGTCGAATAAAAAGGCTCATGCAATATAGCCGCGGTTATCGTGATGTCGTTTGCCTCCTGATTGTAACATGCATTCACGGTATAAGGCGACATGATCCATTTACTCTTGTCTACAGTTTCGCCCTCAAGCCCCAGAGTATAGGCATCGACCGCCTTTGAGATCGTAACATAGTTGTCAAAATAGCTTCCGCCGTCGGCAAAACTCTTGAACTCATAGCCGTCAAGTATATCATCCCACTCCGTCGGTGCGCCGACTTTCGCCTTTATCGCATTGAGTTTGGTTATTGCCCTTTGTTTTGTGGCATCGCTCATCCAATCAAGTTTTTCTATCTTCTCTTTATAGGTCGCCTTGACCTCCTCTATCAAAGAGCTTATCTCTGCGTTTGCCTCGGCGGAAGAATATTTTTCCGCATACACTTCACCGAGGTAATCGGGCAGTGCGTTCATAACCTTTACCGCCGCATCGGTCTCGCTGTCATAAGTATCACTCATACCCATGCGCTCCGCCTTGAAATCGTCCGCCGCCTTTTTAAAATCCTCGCCGAAGCAGTCCGCACCCGAATGTATAAGGTTTGCTTTTAAGACCGCTTTGAGCATATCAATATTTTCATCGGAAAACAGACGTGCATTTTCTTCCATACACTTTACATCCGTCACCATAATATGGTCGCTTGTTTTAAGCCCCGAAAGCTCGAAAATACGCTTAATATCCACATTTTTAAACACCGAGTCTATCTCGTCAAGGGTGTAGATATTGTAAGTTTTTTCGGCATCATAACGCTCCTGCGGTTCAAGAGAGTTATTTGCAAGCAATTTTTCAAACTCAAAGTTATAGTCGGAGTCTTTCTGCGCCTGCGCTTCATCCTCACCGCAAAGCATAAGCAGTTTTTTGATATAGCTGCGGAGAGCCTTTTCCGTAGTTTCGTTTTCGCCGTTGTAAACAGACTTATCAAAACTTGCGGCAGGATAACAGAAATAAGGGGTATATGAATCGCTGTCCTTTATATCAACGGTAAGCGAAAAACCCATTATCCATAAACCGAGGTCTTCATTAAGTTTTACCACCATGTCTTCAATGTCTTTTATATTTTGGGCGCCGTCTATCTCATCAAGATACGGTTTTATGGGTTCATAGCCCTGTGCGTTTCTCGACTCCATATCCATAATATTGTTATAGAGAGTTTTTATATAATATGCGCCCGTGCCCTCTTCCGCAGGCTTTGCCGCCGTTTCCTTGATAAGTTCCTTTACCATGCGGTCATTTTGTTCATTAATTGAGTACAGCGCACCCGTAATGGCATAGCCCTTTTTCAAAACCGCATTGTCAAGCGATGTTTTATTTACATAAGCAAAAAAGTTGTCTTTCGGGTTTGAGCCGAAAGCATTGTAGGTGCGCTCTATAAAGCGGTCAAGCTGCGCCTTTGTTATATTTTCGTTCGGTGAAAACGTACCCTTGCCCGTACCTGCGGCAATGCCCGAGTCGATCACCGCCTCAAACTCCGCATCGGCATTTTCGGGTATATCGTTAAAGCTGCCCTTGGGTAAGGCAAGCATAAGGTTGCCGCCCTTCAATTCGGGTATATCGCCGAAAGCACGTTTGAGCATAACAAGCGCCTCCGACCTTGAAGCAAGCCCGTCACCGTCATTAAAACCGCGCATTATATCCTCCGCAGATGCGGCGGCATTATAGTCATCGGCAGCTTCAAGCAGCTCGCCGCAGACCTCCGAACGGGTAAGATAACCGTTTTCGCCTGCGCTGACCAAATTGCCGAACACGGCGGAGAGCAGCATAACAGAAGATATAAAAACAGAGAGATGTCGTTTCATTCTTTTCCTCCTTTTGGGGTTTGAAAAAAGGGCCGCGCACCGAACAAAAAAATTCAAGATACAGCGACCCTTATTATTAAAAGATACTATTAATGTAATGCAAAATTACGAAGGCTGCTTGCCGATGTAAGCAAGGATACCGCCGTCAACATAAAGGATGTGACCGTTTACGGCATCGGAAGCATCGGATGCAAGGAATACAGCGGGACCTGCAAGCTCTTCGGGCTTAAGCCAGCGAGCAGCGGGAGTCTTTGCAACGATGAAAGAATCGAAAGGATGTCTTGAACCGTCGGGCTGTCTTTCTCTTAAAGGTGCAGTCTGAGGAGTTTCGATATAACCGGGTCCAATACCGTTGCACTGGATGTTATATTCGCCGTACTCGGAGCAGATGTTTCTTG
>JAGAHK010000370.1 GCA_017627115.1 Bacillota bacterium
CCTCGTCGCCCAAAAAGTAATTCGTATACATCTCGGGTGTCGGAAGCATCCTGTTTTCCGCAAGCAAAAGAAGCACCTTGCCGTTATCGCCGTTCTTCTTTGCCTCTGCATACTGCTGCATAAAATCATCCGTTGCAAGCAGTCTCATATCGCCTGCAATATTCAGCGGTATATGATGATTTGCCGCGCCCTCTATAACAGGTTCGGGAGCGGCAGTTACTTCGCTGTCTGTACGGAAATCAACCATATCAGATACCTTGTATTTTTCGGATAAAAGTTTAAGGTCCGCTTCGGTGGCGTCAAACGGCTTGCCCGTTCTTATGATAACATTCTGCTTTATTTTTTTGCCCTCTTTATTGACATAACCGCCAAGCTGTCTTGCATTGCTGATGCCCTCAATATCCTTTAAAAGCTGTTTGTCAAGGTCAAGTATTTTTTCGGTCTGTACATTTTCGGGCTGTACATCGGTTTGTACCTCGGTCTGTGTATCCGCAGTATCCGCGCCTATTGCCTGCATAAGTTCGTTATCGGGAAGATAAAAACTGCCGTCGATTATCACGGGAGTATTGTACGCAAGACCGTCCTTTTCGTACACTGCATTATCGAAAGTCACTTTTCTGCCGTTTACCAGAAAATGGTCATTCCCTGCCTTAACGGAAACGGTGTTATCGTCATTTTTGAATACCGCAGTTTTTGTCTCCGCATCCCATTCCGATACAAAGCCCATACCTTCAAGCGTTTCTCTTGCAGGAACCATTTTGCTTGCCTGTGCCGATACATTAGCCGCTAAAATTGCCGAAAAAGCAAGTGATAAAAATAAAAACTGTTTTCTTTTCATAAAACCATCCTTTCATTATAAATATACAATTTTTAAGTTTAATATCTTTAATTATACCACAAATTGCACAAGAGTTCAAGATAAAGAATGCAATAATTTCAAACATTCGTATATAATAATATCAAATATTCACTGTTATTATTAATGTTTGTTTTTTTATTGTTTTTTGTTGTAATTATTTGTGTTTTAATGTATAATAGTTAAAGAAAAGCCTTAAAAATCAACCAAAGAAGGGACATTGATATACAAATGGAAAAAAGAGAAAATTTCAGCACACAGATAGGTTTTATACTTGTCAGTGCAGGCTGTGCCATAGGAATAGGAAATGTATGGAAATTTCCGTACGTTGCAGGTAAGTGCGGCGGTGCGGTTTTTGTTATGTTTTATCTTATATTTCTGATACTTATGGGGCTTCCCATAATGACAATGGAGCTTGCGGTAGGACGCGCAAGCAGGCAAAGTGCGGTAAAAGGCTATAAAACACTTGAAAAAGCGGGACAAAAATGGCATATACACGGTTGGTTCTGCATTTTGGGCTGTTATTTGCTTATGATGTATTATACCACCGTTTCAGGCTGGATGCTTGCATATTTCTGCAAGTTCTGTACGGGCAGTTTTTCGGGTATGGCAGCGGAAAATGTCGATACCGTTTTTACAAATATGCTTGCATCACCCGCTGAAATGTGCATTTATATGGCAATAACCGTTATTCTCGGCTTTGCGGTGTTAGGTTTCGGCGTACAAAAAGGGCTTGAACGTGTAAACAAGTTTATGATGAGCGGTCTGCTTCTGCTTATTATAGTGCTTGCCGCTCACAGCTTCGCCCTTAAAAATGCAGGTGAGGGCATAAAGTTTTATCTCTTGCCCGATTGGAACAGAGCCAAAGAAGTCGGCATGGTCACAGTTGTGACTTCCGCAATGAATCAGGCGTTTTTTACATTGAGTCTGGGTATGTCTTCAATAGAGATATTCGGCAGTTATATGTCGGACAAATATACTCTTCTCGGTGAGTCCGCAAAGATATGTGCGCTTGACACCTTTGTTGCACTGATTTCGGGGCTTATAATCTTCCCTGCCTGCTTCAGCTTCAATGTTGAGCCCGACCAGGGTCCTTCGCTTATTTTTGTTACAATGCCGAGAGTTTTTGTAAATATGCACGGCGGCAGGATATGGGGCGCACTCTTCTTCCTGTTTATAACATTTGCAAGCTTTTCCACGGTCACATCCGTGTTTGAAAACCTTGTTGCGGGTCTTATGGATAATCTGGGATGGAGCAGGAAAAAGTCGGTTGCCGTAAATCTTGTAGTAATGCTGATAGCAAGTCTGCCCTGTGCGCTCGGCTTCAACGTGCTTAAAAATGTTCATCTGATAGGCGGAAGGGATATTCTCGATTCCGAAGATTTTATAGTAAGCAGCCTTCTTCTTCCGATAGGCTCGCTTGTTTTCCTGCTTTTCTGCACAACAAAAGCAGGCTGGGGCTTTGATAACTATCTGAACGAAGCAAATAAAGGCAAAGGCCCCCAAATAAGCCCTAAAATAAAGTTTTACTGCAATTTTATACTGCCCGTGCTTATAATGATCATACTTATAAGCGGACTTTTGCCCAAATAAGTGTACGATAATAAACCGCAGAGTATACAGATGCTGCTTCGACCGCAAAAGCATATATTGTATGTTTATATTTTTATAAGACGGTTCAGAAAAAGCCCTGCGTTCTCAATGTCGGGTGCAGTGCATTATTAAGGCTTTGGCTGATAATATCTACAAGCATATTTATTATCTCATCCACCTCTTTGGGTGTAACAAACATATTTTCCGTATATGGCTGCAAAATGCTGCATATAAGTTCGTATTTTTCCTCGGGCGAAAGGCTGCGCAGGGTCTTGTAAAACTCGTTGTCAAGTTCCTTGTGTCCCGACATATCATCAAGGATAAGGTCAAGCGTATCGTTCACAAGCGTTGCCGCATCCACCACCGTCGGCACGCCTATGGCTATAACAGGCACACCAAGAGTTTCGGCATTGAGCATATTGCGGTGGTTACCTACCCCCGCACCGGGGCTGACACCCGTGTCCGACATTTGTATAGTGGCATTTATGCGGCTTGCACGTCTTGCGGCAAGTGCATCTATCGCTATAACTATCTCTGGCTGAACGCGGTCTACTATGCCGCGTATTATCTCCAGCGTTTCTATGCCCGTTATACCGAGGACCCCAGGGCTTACAGCTGCCACACTGCGCATCTCGTCCTCCGCCATATACGGTATACTGTCGCGGATATGCCTTGTCACGAATACCTTGCCCGCCACACGCGGTCCGAGCGCATCGGGGGTGACACGGCGGTTTCCAAGCCCCACAACAAGCACCGAAGCGTTGTCGTCAAGCTTGTGCAGTTTCAGCAGATACTTGCACAGAAGCTCGGTTATGCGCCTGTGTGCATCGGGGTCGTTTATCTTCATATACGGGCTTTCTATGGTGATATAGTTTCCTATCGGTTTACCCATGGTCTGTGCGCCGTTCATATCGGTTATTTTCACCCACGTCACAACGGTATCCGGCAGTTCGCAGTCCTCTTTTACAACTTCAACGCCCTCCGCTCTGCCGTCGGCATCAAAAGTCAGTTTTTCAGCCGCTTCAAGAGCAAGGTCTGTATACGGTGAGAAGTTTTCCATAAAATCTCTCCTTTTAAACGTTAATATTTTGTTATATTTTTTCCGCAAAATTCAAAAATATACATTGACTTAAAGGCAAAAAAAGGTTATAATAATATCTGTGCCGATTGGGCTGATGTGTTCGTTACACATCGCTAAACCCCTCTAACTGCCCGATTGCACAAGTTTAACAATATATTGGGAAGTTTTCACTTACAGGAGGAAATTTAAATGGCTAATATCAAGTCGGCTAAAAAAAGAATTTTAGTTATCAATAAGAAAACAATGCGCAACAAGATGATCAAGTCTGCTGTTAAGACAGCTATCAAGAAAGTTCTTGCTGCTGTTGAAAAGAGCGATAAGGCAGCTGCACAGACAGCTTTCGTTGCTGCAACAAAGGCTATCGACATGGCTTGTTCAAAGGGCGTATACCACAAGAACAACGCAGCAAGAAAGAAATCAAGACTTGCTCGCGCTATCAACAAGATCGCTTGATCGTAACACAAAAGATACCAAAAGGGGGTGTCGCATTAAGCTCCACCCTCTGGCAAAAAACAGGTTTTTTGCCAATTGGCAGACTTGTCTGCGTGCATCAAAGATACACTTGCAAGTCTGTAGAGTATGCAGACTTCGTCTGCTCCTCGGCGAAAACGCGGTTTCCGCCTGCGGATTAAAGCCTGC
>JAGAHK010000371.1 GCA_017627115.1 Bacillota bacterium
ACAATACATCTTTAAAATCTCCGACCGAAAATCTCTCCTGTGATATTGCTTTCACACGATTGCCGTATTCGGCTTTCATACGGTTTAAAACATCACTGTCCTCAGTAGCAAGGAAGATGATGTCGTAACCGTCCTCCTCAAGCCAGCGATTTATCTCGGGTATCATCTCATCGGCAGTCGCCTGTTTTCTTGAGCCCAAAAGACCCGTCGTTATATAGTCGCTGCCCCTTATAAGCACACCGAGAACTCTTTTGCCGCCAAATACGGCATCAAAATATTCATCCATATTTCTGCGGAAGTCTTCCGCAAGAATACTTGTATCCATGTCAGATTTTTGAGACTGTATAAAATGGCTTGTAATTAAGTGTGTTGTCATCAAGCCTTTCATATATATGGTATTGTTTTCATTTGCATCCTCGGCAAGCGAACCTGTGTTAAAATACTTTGAGATCATCTTCCTTTTAAACCTTCCGACTTTGTCATCCGTAAAGATCACCTTGATGCCGATTTTTCCAAAAGCTGCCGAAAATCTGTTTGCATATTCCAGCACAGCGCCTATACCGCCTACCTCACTCATCTGAAAACTCAGATATTTTATGTTTTTTATATCTTTTCCTTCAAGGATATACTGAAGAAGGAACATATTGTGAAAAGCATAAGGTGCGGAAAGGTGATTGAATATGCCGTCACGCAGTCCCGTGTTCCACTGCTTCTGTATGTAAAAAACATTTTTGTCCTCGGGCAGTTTATCGACAATATGCAGCTTTTCGCTGTCGATAAATCTTAAAGCGGTCTTATCCGTAAAATACACATCATAGTCAAGCAGCTTTATAAGAACTTTTGCTATAACGACCGTATATTCGTTGACTTCCTCACATGAAAGTGCGCAATAGGGTCTGTACATATCAAGCACAAGGCTTTCTGTTTGGTTTTCATCATAGGAAAGATAGTCGGGCATACGCTTGTTATCCGAATAACCGGGCAAATAAGGATTAAAAGATTCATTTTCAAAATATACCAGATCATAATCTCCGTTCTTTTCGTCTTTTACATGATACCGTTCTTCGCCGCCGTCCAATGCTTCGTGAAATACATTTTCGCTGTGAATAAGCGTTTTTCGGTTTTCGGTTGAAACATTTTCGATTACAAACATTCTTTTCCTCCAATCATGATCTTATGACCTTAAAATACGTCTTAAAGCCTGTTCGTTCGGTATTACCATCTTACGCAGCGGAAAATCCATAATAGACTGTGCTCTTTCTTCCGCATGAGGGCTGCCCGAGCCTGCTATAAGCACCACATTGAGTGCATAAACAAGGCTGAGACCTTTAAAATATTCCTCAAGTTTTTCTCTGTCCGTTATACCCGTGTATAGCTCAAAAAACCTGTAACCTGTTTCCACCATCATTTCACGGGACATACCAACGCTTCCTTCAAGCATTTTAATGATTTCGGGCGTGCTCACCCTCGGAGCGGAAATAAGGTCTCTGTAAGTACCTGCAAGATCCCATATTTTTGCACCCATAGTCACTTCGGGCATATCTATGATCACAAGTTCGCCGTCCTGTATCATTATATTGCCGGGATGAAAATCGCCGTGTATAAGCGAACTTTCGTCGGGCAGTTCGTCTATCAGGCTGTCGATAAGCTTCATTTCATCCTCGGAGCACCATTTTGCAAGGTTTGGCACTCTGCCGTGAAGCACTGTTTTGATATTTGTAAGTGAGCCTTCTTTAAACTTTGCGCCGTGCATTTCTTTTGCAAGGGCAACGAACTTTTCGACATACTCCTCAAACTTTTCGGGTTCGCGGCTCATTGCATGGCCGAGAGTATCGGATTTCAGCATTTCAAAAACTATGCCGTAACTGTCACCGCATTTTACAACATCATAGGCGATAACACAGGGCACGCCGTTTATAAGCGCCGTTTTTGCGAACTCCCTTTCCCGTTCTATCTGTGCAAGGCTTACCGACGGTCTGTATACCTTTACTATCGTATCTTCGTCAATTCTGTAAACAGTGCCGTTGCCGCCCTTGCCTATTATCTCACAATCCGTAACGTCTATCTCTCTTATTGCCTTTTTCACATCAAGGATATTGACAAAGCCTGTAACATTAAAAATATCGTATATCTCGTTTGATACGTTTATTACCTTAACATCGCCCGCACTTTTTTTGAGTTTGAGAAGAACACGCAGGCCTGCACTTGAAATATATTCAAGCTCACCTGCATCAAGCGTGATATTTTCGCCCTCCGCAGCCGCAAAAAGTTCATTCTCGAACTGCTTTGCGTTATTTGAGTCTACTCTGCCCGATATTACAAGCGTATCATTTATTTTTTTAACCATTCTTATTTTTTTCTCCCATAAGCTTATTCTATATAATAATTATAGTAAACGACATTTAAAAATGTCCTTTACTATAACCCTGCGGGGCATGCACACGACTGCGTACAAGGAATAAAGCCGCTTTGCGGCTCGCAGTCGGCGCAAGTAAATGCCCAAAGTCCAAAGACTTTTGTCGTTTACTATAATATATTATTTATAATATTATTCCATATATATTTCTTTAAGCTTTGCAAGATCGTCATCGGAAAGACCTATCTTTGTTTTGATAAAGTCCTTTACACTGCCGTATTCGGCAACCATTTTTTCTGTTGTCGATCTCAGAAGTTCTTCATTTACACCGTCCATTGTTTTTGCAAGTTCGAGCGTTTCCTCATCATCGGTATATTTTGCAGCCGCAGCGACATCTGCCTCTATCACAGCTTTGTTTGCTTCGTTTGTAAGGAGATAATCCTCCATTATAGTTGCCTCGTCAAAATCGAGAGCGTAGAGGAAAAGCGCAGCGCCCATACCCGTTCTGTCCTTACCCTGTGTGCAGTGGAAAAGCACCGCCGCATCCTCGGGTTTGTTCAGAAGTATATCAAAGAACTGCTTATAGCCTTGTGCAG
>JAGAHK010000372.1 GCA_017627115.1 Bacillota bacterium
GGTGATGTGCCGAGAAGGTCTGTCTGTGACTTTTTGTCCATAAGCGCTATGCAGGCAGACGGCCATGCATAGCAGATATCCGCGCCGATATGTTTGCTGTTCATCAGCATATATGTATTGCCTATTGCATTTCTTATAATTATATTAAGCTTTGGCACAGTTGCATTTGCAAAGCTGAATATAAGTTTTGCACCGTACTTTTCGATGCCGATAAGTTCTTCCGATAATTTTCTTTCATAGCCTGCGGTGTCCGTAAGCGTTACAAGAGGAATATTGAACGCATCACAGATATTGACAAACTCACCTGCTTTGGCTACGCCTGTGGTATTGAGTGTTCCGCTGTTTGCAATAACACCTGCCGTCATACCTCCGAAACGTACAAAACCAAGCTTTATGTTAGTCGAATAGTTTTTATGTATCTCAAAAAACTTGCCGTTGTCCGCAAGAGAAGTGATAAGATAGTCTACATCTATCGGTGTAACATCATCTTCGGGAAGAAAACCGTTAAGGTTTACATCCACGCGGTTAAGGTCATCCGTAGGTTCGGAAACGGGCATTTCAAGATTGTTCTCGGGCAGGAAGCCTATAAGCTCGCGTGCAAGTTCAAATGCGTGCTCCTCATTGTCGGCAAGAACATGTGCAAGACCTGTTTTGCTTGCGTGTTCGCTGCCGCCCATATCAGCGTAGGTGGTGGATTTGCCGCCCATGCCTTCCATTACGGAGGGGCTTTGCATAAACATTGTGCTGTTTGTTTTTGTCATTATAACAAAATCAGAAAGTACGGGGATAAAAGAACCCATACCCATACATTCGCCCACAACTATGCTTATCTGCGGTATAACACCGCTTGCCTCCGTCTGATATTTAAGTATCATGCCAAAAGCTTCAAGAGCATCGAGGTTATCACTCATCAAAACACCTTTGCTGTCCATTATGCCGATAACGGGATTGCCCATTTTCAGCGCAAGACTGTAAAGGTTTGCTATTTTTGCAGCGTGCGCAACATTTACCGCGCCCTCCTGCGAAAATGCGTATACAAGCTCACCGTTGATGGTGCCGTAACCCGTGGCAACGCCCGAGTTGGTGTTTTGTGCGCCGATCTCGACAAAGCTGTTTGTATCAAAAAGCTTATCCAGACGTGTGCGCTCGGTCGAATGTTCTTCGCTGCGCTTTGCAATAAGCTCGTTGACCTTATCGATTCTACTCATTGACCTTTCCTCCTAAAAATTTTTACTTATATAAGAATCCAATATCCTAACTTATATTTTACTATAAATATTACAAATTTTATAATATGAAATTATTATATGTACTATAGGTTTTGTGTTATAGCTTTTGTTGCTATTATAGGAAAACCTTTTTTTAGGGTTACCCTTTATTCATTTTTTTTGAATACTGCAAGATTAATTATTTTTGTATCGGGAGTTATGCGCTCAATATTTGTCAGTGTCCAGTCATATTCGGAAAAAACTATGGTATTGCGGCAATATGGACATTCGCAGAACATTTTTTTTGTCATATCTATTTCGCTGCCGCAGCTTGGACAGCTTATTGTCAGTGTTTTGCCGTTTTTTATGCTTATAAGAGGATTTTCTCTTGCGAATGTGAGAAAATAGTTTTCCTTTTCGCTTTCCGCTTGATCGTTACCCTTTGTTTTTATAGCGCAGAACATTTTTAAATTTTCCGTATTATTCTTTAAAATGTAATTGTGCAGATAATAAAAATTGATCTCGGAAATCGAGGCGGGCAGCGCCGAAAGGTTTAAGTTTTTGCTTACAAGCGGAATGTCTTCCTTTCCTTTTGTTCTTACAAACCTTTCAAAAAGCTCTGCGCCAAAACGCGAAAAACGCTCCGCGTCAAAACTTGGCGTGAATATTTTTAACTGTCTTTGTATAAATTCATTGTTGTTTTGAATATATCCGTTGCTGTCGCGCACGGTCGAGGTGACCATTTCCTCAACGGCATTTTCGGTTATTGCGTGCTGCATATCTCCGCCGAAATCAACGCTGCCGAGATTTGAGTTTTTGCGGTATTCGGTCACGGCGTAGATAATATAAGAAACAACACCGATAAAGCCTGCGATAAGCAAAAGCTCAACAGTGTATAACGCTATATTGTCATAAATAGTCGGTTCCATTTTTTTGCCTCCTGTGGGTGATGTTTTAGTGTCCGATAAGTGTTTTGGACACAATCAAAA
>JAGAHK010000373.1 GCA_017627115.1 Bacillota bacterium
ACTTTACACATGGAGTTGAAGTTATGGATAAGCTATTGGAAATAACATTGCTGTATGATTTCTACGGAGAGCTTTTAACGGACAAACAAAAGTCGGTTACAGAGCTGTATTATCTCAATGATTTTTCTTTGCATGAAATTGCCGCGGAACACGGCATAACACGTCAGGCAGTGCTTGATATGCTCAAACGCACCGAAAAGCTTTTAAACCAATATGAGCAAAAGCTCGGGCTTGTCGGCAAATATCTTGATCAAAAGAAAAAGCTTGACAAGATAACGCAGGAAATGAACGGGATAATTGATGAAACAAAGCCCGATATGGGAAAACTTAAAGGCCTTGTTTCGTCACTGTCTGAAATACTGGATTAAAGGAGACAATAAATGGCTTTTGAAAATTTATCCAACAAATTACAAGATGTATTCAATAAGCTTAGGGGCAAAGGCAAGCTGACCGAAAAGGATGTCAAAACAGCCATGAGGGAAGTAAAGCTTGCATTGCTTGAAGCCGATGTAAACTTTAAAATAGTTAAAGATTTTATATCGAGCGTTACGGAAAAAGCCGTGGGCGAGGAAGTTCTTACGGGGCTGAATCCGGGGCAGCAGGTCGTTAAGATAGTAAATGACGAACTTGTTTCCCTTATGGGCAGTACTCAAAGCAAACTTACCTTTTCTTCAAAATCACCGACTGTATATATGATGGTCGGCTTGCAGGGTGCAGGTAAAACAACAACTACAGGCAAACTTGCAGGTCAGCTGCGTAAACAGGGCAAGCATCCTTTGCTTATTGCCTGCGATGTATACAGACCCGCTGCTATCAAACAGCTTCAGGTGGTCGGCAGCACATATAATATACCCGTATTTGATATGGGGCAGGGCGATCCTGTCGATATAGCGGTAAAGGGTATAGAGCATGCCAAAGCCAACGGCAATGATATTGTTATCATAGATACGGCAGGCCGTCTCCATATAAACGAAGAACTTATGGACGAGCTTGTTAATATAAAAAATGAGGTAAGACCGCAGGAAATACTGCTTGTTATAGATGCTATGACAGGTCAGGATGCCGTAAACGTAGCGGAAAGTTTCAATGACAAACTCGGCGTGGACGGTGTTATAATAACAAAGCTTGACGGCGATACCAGAGGCGGTGCGGCACTTTCGGTGCGTTCGGTCACGGGCAAGCCTATAAAATATGTCGGTATGGGTGAAAAAATGGAAGACCTTGAGCCTTTCTATCCCGACCGTATGGCTTCGCGTATTCTCGGCATGGGCGATGTTCTGAGCCTTATCGAAAAGGCACAGCAGGTCTATGACGATAACGCCGCTAAAGAACTTGAAAAGAAAATGCGTGCGCAGGATTTCAATTTTGAGGACTTTCTTAACCAGATCAATCAGGTCAAAAAGATGGGTCCGCTTAAAGATCTTCTGAAAATGATACCCGGTGCAGGCAGTCTTAAAATAGATGATATGGATATTGATGACAACGCAACAAAAGGTGTTGAGGCAATAATACAGTCCATGACCAAAGAAGAACGGCAAAATCCCGACATTCTCAACGGTTCGCGCAAAAGGCGCATAGCAAAAGGCAGCGGACGTTCTATACAGGAAGTCAACCAATTGCTTAAGCAGTTTGAAGAAATGAAGCGAATGATGAAGATGTTTGGCGATATGACGAAGGGCAAAAAAGGCAAAATGCGTCTTCCGTTCATGTAAATTTGTTATAAGATAAATTCTTATATAGATATATTTTTTTAAGGAGGTGACATTGAAAATGGCAGTAAAGATCAGATTAAAGAGATTAGGCGCAAAGAAAGCTCCTTTCTATAGAATCGTAGTTGCAGATTCCAGAACTCCCAGAGGCGGCAAGGCTATCGACGAGTTAGGTTATTACGATCCCACTAAGGATCCTATCGCATTAAAGGTTGATGTTGAGGGTGCTAAGAAGTGGATCGGCAACGGCGCACAGCCTACTGATACAGTAAAGAACCTGTTAACAAAGGCAGGCGTATACGAAAAATAATTCCAAAGACCGCAAATTCCTTATTTTCAGGAGGAATACTATATGAAAGAATTACTCGAAGTTATTGCTAAGAATTTGGTTGATAACCCCGATAAAGTGGTCGTTGAAGAAAAAACAGATGATTTGGGCATTGTGCTGGAGTTGACTGTTGACGAAAACGATATTGGCAAGGTTATTGGAAAGCAGGGCAGAATAGCAAAGGCTATCCGCTCGGTTATCAAAGCTGCCGCTATCAGAGATGATAAAAAGGTAGTTGTTAAAATTATGTAACCTAAAAAGGGTGTCGGTTCGGCACCTTTTTTTATTAAAATAATGACTATGAATAAATTTGACATAATAAAAAAGTATATAGACGAATTTGATTATTATTCTTTGCTGAAAATCGGTGCACCGAATGATGAATTTGACAGATATTCAAAAGAATTCTGCAATACAATTTTCAAAGAAGATTCTGTTAAAGATATTGCGCTTGTAATAGCGGCAAGGCTTGATACGGCATTC
>JAGAHK010000374.1 GCA_017627115.1 Bacillota bacterium
ATGGAAGAGACCATAAAGACCTCCATTATGCTTGCCGAAAAGACCGTTAAGGAAACAAAGGCAAATGCGGAGGAACAGGCGGATAATATACTTGACCGTGCGGAGATAGAGGCGGAAAAGCTTATCGCAAAGACCGTTGACCGCAAGACCGAAATAGAGCAGGAGATATATGCGCTTAAAAAGAGCTACAGGCTTATGAAGGCAAAAATGCGTATGCTGCTTGAATCCGAGATAAAACTGCTTGACGAGGACGATATAGACGATCTTGAGAACATCCCCGATGTTGAAGCGGAAAAACCGCAGAGAAACAATGAGCGTAAAAACGAGCGGAAGAACGACCGCAGAAACACAAATGACGATACGAAAAAGGAAAGTACGGGCGGTACCCGTGTGGAGATAGTGCAGGAGCCCGCAAGGGAGGAAAAAACTCCTCTTACCGTACCGCAGAAAAAAATGGACAAAAAGAAAGCGGAGCAGGCGGAAAAACTGAAAGTGCTTGCCGATCTTTTTGAGGAATAAGAGAGGAGCATTATTATGAAAAAATTTACCGCGCTTGTACTGACCGCAGTCCTTGCGTTCAATGCTTTTACACCTTTTGATGCCGAAGTACCGCAAAATGCGGCTGTCAGTGCCTATGCACAGGCGGCTGTGGCGGAATACGGCGGCTGGCATGAAAGTGCGTACATTATATGGAATAACGACGATAAGCCTGCCGAAGCAAAGGTCTATTATAAAAAAAGCACGGACAGCGCTTATACACAGATAGACAGTGAACTTATACGTCCCACTGCGGACGGCGGTCGTGCAGATATAGTCGGCATTGCCAAAGGCAGTTACGATATTAAGGTGGAAACTGCGGGCGGCGCCGTGCTGGAGCAGAAAAATGTGGAAGTATCCGCCTATGACCGCTCGGGTTATGCACATTTTAATTATAATTCGGGTGTGGGTGCATATAATGATGACGGAACACCAAAATCTGATGCGGATATCATCTATGTGACAAATGCTACCAAAAACACCGTTGAGTATAACGGTAAAAAAGGTATAGCAAACATACTTGCGGACGGCTCAAAACTTAAAAATCCGCTTATCGTGCGCATTATCGGCAAGGTCGATACACAGACAAGAGATAAGGACGGTACAAAGACGACCGATTCCGTAAACGGCGTTGTGGCAATAAACGGTCTTCAGGATGTTGCATGGGCCGATGACAGCTATTTCAATATGCTGGATGTTGAAGCGGGCTCAAATATTACCGTGGAGGGTATCGGCACCGATGCCTCTGTTGAAAAATGGGGCTTCACCTTTAAAAGAAGCAGCAGTATAGAGGTCAGAAATCTGCATTTTGCGCTCTATCCCGAGGATGCGTGCAGCTTTATAGGCGACCAGAAAAAGGGAGAGTGCAGGAATATCTGGCTGCATAACTGTACCTTTGACAAGGGCGAAAACAAATATGACCTTACAAATGAAAAGGATAAGGGTGACGGCGACGGCTCTACCGATATTGTATGGTCGCAGTATGTCACGGTAAGCGGCAACCGCTTCAATGACTGCCATAAAACCTCGCTCAACGGCAACGGCGACAGCGTAAAACAGTATAATATAACCTGGCACCACAACTATTTCAACAACTGCGGCGCACGTCTGCCGCTTATACGTCAGGCAAATATGCACAGCTACAACAACTATTTCCGCAACTGCGGCAACTGTATAGACTCGCGTGCAAGCGCCTGGGTACTGTCGGAGGCAAATTACTTTGAAAAATGCTCAAATGCGCATATCGTGCGCGGTTCCGAAACTTTCGGCAACCCCATTATCAAAAGCTATAATGATGTGCTTGTGGATTCGGGTGTGAACAACAACGCAAAAACATTGCAGACCGCAACAGACAGGGCGGCAGTGTATACCGTCAGCGGAAACCTCAATCCTTACCCCAATTTTGACACCAATTCCGAGGTATTCTACTACAAGGACGGCAAAAGCGATGTTGAACTTTTGCAGACAGCGGAGGAAGCAAAGGCATACTGTACGGAAAACGCAGGCGTTTTCAAGGGCGGCAGCGATATTCCCGTTGTTTACGAGCAGGATGAAAAGCCCGTTGAAGAAGTTATCGAGACCGTGCCCGTTAAGCTTGGCACACCCGAACAGGGCGTTATATCAGCCTCCGAAACTTCTGTGGCAGACGGCGAAAACTCAGTGACATACCGCAGTGATACGGATGATTATAAAATAACCGACCATTCAACTACCTCAACTACAACATGGACAGTGCCTTTTGCGGATCAAAGCTCGGGCAAACTTGTTGTACAAGGCAGGCTGGCTCCGCTTGTTGCGGCATCAAAATGGGCTATGCTCCAGATACGCAGCGGTGAGAGTGCCGTGGCTGCGCTTGCGGCAGATGCCGACAAGACACTTTGCCTTAAAGCAGGCGAAAACTATTACAAAACGGGTATCGGCATAAATGCGGGTACAAACTATAGTTACACTTTTGTTATCGACTTCGGCGCAAAGACTGCCGCACTTACCCTTAACGGCATTACGGTCTCCGCACCGATCGAAGCGTCAAAGGCTGACAATGTATACTTTATGACAGCTGTTAAATCTGCCGACAGGGATATGATAGTCTCTCTGCCCAATGTGGGTATGGCGGCGGAAAACAGCGAAAGCACAACGCAGGCTTCCGATAAAACGACTGTGGAAGCTACGACAGAAACAACAACAGAAGCAACGACAGAAGCAACAACAGAAGCAACGACAGAAGCAACGACAGAAGCAACAACACAGCAGGAAACGGGCACTACAGCCGAGGGCGATCTCTATCTTTTGGGTGATGTCGATCTCAACGGCAAGATAGAGGCTAACGATTCTGTATTTGCTCTTCAATATACACTCAACAAAAATGCTCTTGACTTCGGCGGTCCCGTGCGCGAACTTTACGCACTTATGAATGCGGATGTCAACAAGGACAAAAAGGTAGATGCCGATGATGCGGCAAGAATACTGCAAAAGGCGCTTGTATCCACCTTTTCATTTGAATAACACTGTTTTGGTAAATATTTTTCGAGGGTGTCGCATTAAGCTCCACCCTCTGGCGAAAAACAGGTTTTTCGCCAATTTCGCAGTCATACTGCGCGCCAGCAAGCTGTCACTTGATGCCTGTAAGGTTTGAAAAATCAAGTTTTTCTCCTCGGCGAAAACGCGGTTTCCGCCTGCGGATTTAAGCCTGCGGCGCTGATAATGTTAATAAAACTGTTAAAAG
>JAGAHK010000375.1 GCA_017627115.1 Bacillota bacterium
AAGGCTCTTTTGGCACGGGCATTGTGTAGCCGCCTGCCCGGCCCACGGGGATTATGGATACCATATGCACGGGATTGAGCTCCGAAAGCACTTCAAAAAGGATAGCATGACCCGCTTCATGATATGCCGTGAGTTTGCGTTCCTTTTCTGTGATGACCTTGCTCTTTTTCTCCGTACCCATAGCAACTTTTATAAATGCCTGTCTGATATCGGAATCGTCAAGTTCCTTTTTATTCTGTCTTGCAGCAAGCAAGGCTGCTTCGTTCAGCAGATTTTCAAGGTCTGCGCCCGTAAAGCCGGGAGTGGTCTTTGCGACCTCTTCCATATTTACATCCGAAGCTATCTTTTTGCCCTTTGCATGAACTTCGAGTATCTCTTTTCTGCCCTTTACATCGGGTACACCGACAACGATCTGTCTGTCAAAACGACCCGGACGCAGAAGCGCGGGATCGAGTATATCGGGGCGGTTTGTTGCCGCGATAACTATAACGCCTTCGTTTGCACCGAAACCGTCCATTTCCACAAGAAGCTGGTTAAGTGTCTGTTCGCGCTCGTCATGACCACCGCCGAGACCTGCACCGCGGCGTCTGCCCACAGCATCTATCTCGTCGATAAACACAAGGCAGGGCGAGTTTTTCTTCGCCTGTTCAAAAAGGTCACGTACACGCGATGCACCGACACCTACGAACATTTCCACGAAATCCGAACCCGAGATAGAGAAAAACGGTACATTCGCCTCACCTGCAATAGCCTTTGCAAGCAAGGTCTTACCCGTACCCGGGCTGCCAACCATAAGTACACCTTTGGGTATTCTTGCGCCTATATCCACATATTTCTTGGGCGCGCGCAGAAAATCCACAAGTTCCGCAACCTCGGCCTTTTCTTCTTCAAGACCCGCAACATTGTCAAAGGTGACACGTTTGCCGTCATCGTTGAGCAGTCTTGCACGACTTTTGCCGAAATTGGCCATTCTGCCGCCTCCGCCGTTCATCTGTTGGAAGATAAAGCTGAAAAGCATTATTGCAATAACTATAGTCACTATTATGCTGACTATTGAGATTATGCTGTCCAGATTTGCCTTTGCAGGCTCTACGGTACGAATATTGAGTTTGCCGTCCTTTACCGCCTTGCTTGTGCTTTCAAGGAACTCGGAAACAGATGCTATCTGTACCTTGTATTCCGAACCTTCCTTCATTTTAACGTTCGCAGTACCTACATCATTGATCTCTGCAATGCGCTGTACGGAAATGGTATCTATCTTGTTGTTTTCCGCATCGCGCATCATATCACTGTAGGTATATTCCTTTGTGTTCTGTACTTTTACTCCCGTAGCAGCGTTTTTAGCCACAACAAGCGCAAAAATAAACATAAACACAACAAAATACAGTGCAAGTGTTCTGTATATATTATTGTTTCTGTTCATTCTGAATATATTTCCCTCCCATAGTAAAATATCACTGAATAATTATTATATCACAAACATTTTATTTATTCAAGAAAAAAATAAGCAAAATTAAAGATTGACAATCGTCAACCAAAATGTTATCATATGGTTAACGATATTTTATCTAAAAAAGGAGAGTCCTATGCTTAACAAACTGAAAAACGATGTTTTGAATAATAAAAGCATTTCCCGTTCCGATATGAACACTTTGCTTTCGGCACCTCTTGACAAACTATGTACGGCATCAAATGAGATAAGACAGTTTTTTTGTGGCAGCGGTATCGAGCTTTGTTCCATTATCAGCGGCAAAGGCGGTCATTGCAGCGAAAACTGCAAATTCTGTGCGCAAGGCAGTGCAAGACACGACAGTGATGCCCCCGTATTCGGTTTTCTCGATGCCGATACAATAACAAAAGACTGCCGTTATCATGCGGAGTCGGGTGTACACCGCTATTCCGTTGTGACCGCAGGCAGAACACTTAACGGCGCCGACTTTGAAAAAGCTACAGCGGCATACAAAAAAATGCACAACGAATGTCCAAAAACAGGGCTTTGCGCTTCTCACGGTCTTTTAAATTACGAACAGCTGAAGAAGCTCAAAGAATGCGGTGTCACACGCTATCACTGCAATATAGAGACTTCTCAGGAATATTTCAGAAACATCTGCACCACTCATACTTTCGAGGATAAAATAAAGACAATAAAAGCCGCAAAACAGGCAGGGCTTGAAATTTGCAGCGGCGGTATAATTGGCATGGGTGAAAGCATGGCAGACCGCGTTGATATGGCATTTGAGCTTAAAGAACTCGGTGTTGTTTCGGTACCGATAAATATACTCACCCCCATAAAAGGCACACCGCTTGAAAATATCTCACCAATAAGCAAAGAAGAAGTGCTGCGGACTATAGCTGTATTCCGTTTTGTTTTGCCAAAGGTACGCATACGCCTTGCCGCAGGCAGGAAAAGCATTGAAGGAAACGGTCTGAAAGCCTTTTTCTGCGGTGCGAATGCAGCAATAACAGGCGATATGCTCACTACTTCGGGCAGCACGATAAAGGAAGATATAAATATGCTTAAAGCAAACGGATTTGAGGTGTAAGGATGAAAGTAAAAGAAATGACCAAAATTGCCCTGTTTACGGCAATAATTTGTATCGTCGCTCCAATGTCGATACCCATAGGCGCAGTCCCCGTATCGTTCACTAACCTTGCGGTATACCTTTCGGTATATCTTACAGGCACAAAAAAAAGCATTATAAGCTATCTGCTCTATTATCTTCTGGGCATTTTCGGACTGCCTGTATTTTCGGGCTATTCGGGCGGTATTGCAAAGGCTGTGGGACCCACAGGCGGTTTCTTGATAGGCTTTGTTTTTATGGCATTGATAAGCGGCTTTTTTATCGAAAAAACAAAAAATAAGGCACTGCATTTTATCGGTATGCTTCTCGGTACATGGACAGCCTATATTTTCGGCTTAATATGGTACTGCCTTGTAACGGCATCATCACCCGCTGCCGCATTTATGGTATGCGTTGCGCCGTTTATTATAATAGATATGATAAAAATGGGCATTGCCGTGTATGTCGGCAGCGCAGTAAAAGAAAGGCTGAGAGTGGCTTCTTCAATATAAAAAAGTGGCTTTTTTGATAAAGTCACTTTTTATTATTTATTCTCTTTCCGCAAGCACTGCAAGCAGGATAACTATTATCAGCGGTGCACCTATAGCTATACCGAGCGAAAGCGCCGTTGAAAGATGGAATACATATGCAAGCAGCGCAAATATCAGCAGCGGCACAAGCAGGATATACGAAAGTATCTCCAAAAGCGTTGCAAGCGCACCGCCGCGGTAAATGACAAATATATCAAGGCCTGCGGCTGTCAGTGCGGCCGCAAGTGCTGCGGCTATACTTATATCTGTTTTTTCTTTCAGAACAAAAAAGAGTATGGCAGGCAATATAAGCCCCGCAAATATACTGTAAGGCAGATGTTTTATACGTTCCTTTTGTATCTCTGCGGCACACTTTTCGGCAAGTTCCGCGGCTTCGGCATAATCGCCGAGAGCTTTCAGTTCTTCATAAGCCTTTGTATACGCCTTGTTTTCAAAATGCTCCTTTGCCGCCAAAAATCTGCTTCTTTTGGTATATTTTTCAACTTCTTCCCTGCAAAGCAGTTTCAGTTCTTCCACCTGCGCCATCGGTTTTGACAGACTGCACGCCGTAAGTGCATTTTTATATGCAAGAAGAGCTTGATTTACCGTTTTCAGATCGTTATTATCGGATAAAGCGGCAGTTTCCGCACTGTTAAGCTGTTTTATAATATTTTCATAATCCTTATAGTGCTCGTCTGCCTGCGAAAGATCGAGTTTGTTACCGCAGTGGGTACAATAACGCAGACCTGCCTTATAATCATTTTTCATATCACCGCCGCAGACACGGCATTTAAAGTCATCCATACTTGCTCCAAATCATTGATCCAATATACCGCTGTTTTTAATGTTCAAGGCAGCTTCTTCAAGTACCTCGCAAGGCTGAACCAGTGCCATTCTCACATAGCCCTTCCCGTGTTTGCCAAAGCTTGAACCCGGAACACAAAGTACACCCGACATTTCAAGAAGGTCAAAGGTGAATTTAGTATCATTATCGCCATAATTTTCGGGAATAGGATACCATGTGAACATTGTTGCATCACTTAAAGGCACTTTCCAGCCAACTTCGTTCAGGCATTTGCATAAGGTATCCCTGCGTTTTTTATACTCTGCCCTGTTGCGGTCAAGTATATCCTGTGAGCCATTCAAGGCTGCTATAGCCGCATTTTGTATACCCTTGCAGATACCGTAATCTATCTGTGAGCGAAAAGCTTTGAAACGCTTTATTATATCCGCATTTCCAAGCGCAAAACTAAGGCGCAGCCCTGTCAGATTATATGATTTTGAAAGGCTGTTGAACTCTATGCCCACATCAAATGCACCCGGAAACTGCAAAAACGAAATACCCTTGCCTCCGTCATAAATAAGTTCCGAATAAGCGTTATCGTGTATAATGATAATATCGTTCTTTTTCGCAAATTCGATAAGGCGGGTATAAAAACTCTCGTCTGCCTGCGCAGTAGTCGGATTATTGGGATATGAAACTATCATTATCTTTGCCGCTTTTGCCACCTCTTCGGGTATGGCATCAAGATCTATTATGTATTTGTTTTCTTTAAGCAGCGGCATATAGTACAACTCCGCGCCCGAAAGTGCCGCACCGAATCCGAATATCTGATAGCAGGGGTCGGGAACAAGCGCTGTCTCCCCGGGATTTATAAGCGGAAAGCCTATATGCGCAATGCCCTCCTGCGAACCGTTTACCGCAGCTATATTCTCTGCTTTAAGCTCAACATTATACCTGCGTTTGTACCAGCTTATCACAGCATCAATAAGCTCGCCGCTTTCTGTCATGCCGTATTTATAATTCTCGGGATCAAGGAAACCCTTTGATACCTGTTCCATAACAAAATCATCGGGCTTTAAATCGGGTGTGCCGATAGAAAGGTTTATCACTCTCCTGCCCTTTTGTTCAAGCCTGCGCTTTGCATCGTCAAGCTCCATAAGTATATTTGCCTGAAACTGACCGTATTTATCCGAAAATCTCACTTTATACACCTCTTGTTTTATTATATATCCTGACCGTCTGATTTTTTTAGGAGGTCGGAAAAAGATCCACGATTTTATAAAAAACGGGGCGGTTCTTCCGCCCCTGCTTTACTTTGTTCTGCTTCTGTATGCAAACATGATAACAAGCAATACTGAAAAGAAGAAAAATACTATTATAGTCGCTCTGTAATCCTGCATAGCTATCAGCACGGCAATTACCGCGCTCGCAAGGCTCAAACCATAAAGTATCATGACAGCCTGTTTGTTTGAATAACCTGCATCAACCAACCTGTGATGGAGATGACCTCTATCCGCCATCATAATTGGCTTGTGGTTTACCGCACGCCTTATCATTGCGAAAGCCGTATCGAGAATGGGCAGCGCCATTGCAAGAATGGAAAGCACTATAGAGAGCAGTGCGTAGCTTTTGAAAACGCCTATACAACTTGCAACCGCCATAACATAGCCAAGAAATGTCGAGCCTGTGTCACCCATATATATTTCCGCAGGACTGAAATTACGCGGCAAAAAGCCAAGACACGCACCTGCAAGGGCAGCTGTGAGTGCAACTGCGACCATTGTACCCGAAATAAAACAAAGCACCATAAGGCAAATGGAACATATGCTTGTAACGCCCGCCGCAAGACCGTCAAGACCGTCAATAAGGTTAACGGCATTTATAAGACCGATTATCCATACTATAGTTATGGGTGTTGACAAAAATTTCAGATACTGCCAGAACGGCCACATGATGAAATCTATCTTTGTACCCGTTGAAACAACGATAATGCCGACTATTATCTGCATAAAAAGTTTGAATTTGGGTCCAAGCTCATAAACATCGTCAAGCATACCGACAATAACGATTATTGCAGCGCCGATAAGGAAGCCCAGAAACTGTTTTGTATGGAAATCCTTTATATAAGGCGACATAACCAAAACACTTGCAAAAAAGCCAAGCACGATCGCTATACCGCCCATAAGCGGTACGGGTTCCTTATTCATACCTCTTGAACGCGGATAATCCACGGCTTTGAATTTATAGGCTATTTTGCGCGCAAGCGGTGTTGTGACCATCGTCACCCCGAATGCAGTGGCAAAAGCTGTCATATAAAGCAGCCAATCATGGGACATAGGTATTCCCCCTTATCCGTTTGTTTTATTTAGTACCGTAAATTCTGTTGCCTACATCGCCCAGACCCGGAACGATATATCCGTCTTCGGTAAGAGCGCGGTCAAGGGCAGCTGTGTATATATCCACATCGGGATGCTCGGACTGGAGCTTTTTAACGCCGTCAGCTGCGGCAACCATACAGATATATGTTATATCCTTAACGCCGCGTTCCTTTAAAAACTGTATTGCAGCTGATGCCGTACCGCCTGTCGCAAGCATAGGATCAAGCACAAAAATATGCAGATTTTCGGCATCTTTGGGTATTTTGCAGAAATATTCAATGGGCATAAGCGTGTTAGGGTCACGGTAAAGACCGATATGACCGACTTTTGCTGTCGGTATCATATTGAGTATACCGTCTGCCATGCCGATACCGGCACGCAGAAGAGCAACAACGCCTATTTCCTTATCAAGCACCTTACACTCGGCAGTTCCGAGAGGTGTTTCGACCTCGACAGGCTTTGTTTTAAAATCCCTTACCGCGTCATAGCAGAGAAGCCCTGCCATTTCGCCTACAAGTTCACGGAATTCCTTGCTTTTTGTTTTTGCATCACGCAGAAGTGCAAGCTTGCTCTGTACAAGCGGATGCTCGTTTATAAATAAATTGCTCATGTCAGTCCTCCTCTATCATATTGATACGTCTGATATGTCGTTCGTCACCCGAAAAATCGGTATTGAGCCATGCATCAACAACCGCAAGTGCATGCTCGGGGCCTATTATTCTGCCGCCCATGCAAAGGATATTGCTGTCATTGTGCAGCCTTGTGAGTCTTGCAGATGCAACATCATGGCAAAGTGCTGCACGTATGCCCTTCACTTTGTTTGCGGCGATCGAGATACCGATGCCCGTACCGCAGATAAGTATGCCTTTTTTGCACTCCCCTTTAGCAACTGCCTTTGCAACTGCCTTTGCATATACCGGATAATCCACGGAATCGGCGGTATATGTGCCAAAATCCTTATATTCGATATTGTTTTTGTTAAGATATTCAATTACGGTTTTTTTGAGTTCAAGACCGCCATGGTCACAGCCAATGCCTATCATAAGTTTTCTCCTGTGTATTTTATAATTCAATAATGTTATAGCCTGCAGCTTTTTTGAGCCTGTTCATTATTGCAAGACCAAGCTCGCTTTCGGGAAAGCCCTCTATAAAAACAGCTTCATAGCCCTTATAATCACATTTGCGCAGCATTTTGAAAAGATTTGCCGCTATAGTCTCGGGATGTTTTCGACTGCCTATAACAAGTATGTTTTCGGTATCATATTTATCTTTTGTTTCTTCGGTAGCAACAACGCCGCAGACTTTATCCGTGTTTTCTCCCAAAAGCCTGTTTATTTCCGCTACGGTATGCTCAATATCGCCTCTGACTATGGTAACATTGGCATCGGGAGAATAATGCGTATATTTCATCCCCGGCGCTTTTGGTTTTTCTCCATCTTTAAGGGCGCCGAGAACAGCCCCGTCCACCTTTATATCGGGAACTATCTCTTTAAGCATCTCAAGCGTTATTGAACCCGGACGCAGCAGGCAGGGTACAGAGCCGCTGACATCCACTATTGTAGATTCAAGCCCGAATTCACAGCTGCCGCCGTCTATTATCATATCTATTTTGCCGCTCAGGTCAAACTCTACGTGAGAAGCCCTTGTTGGACTCGGTTTGCCGCTTGTGTTTGCGCTCGGTGCAGCTATGGGCACACCGCAAGCAGTTATAAACTCCTGCGCCGTCCTGTTTTCGGGATAACGTATGGCAACGGTATCAAGACCGCCGCTTGTCTGCATAGGTATAACATCCGTTTTTTTGAAAACCAGCGTTATCGGTCCCGGCATAAATGCTTTCATTAGTTTTTTTGCATTTTCGTTTATCTCTTTTACAAGGGGCAAAAGCTGTTCAAAACCCGATATATGTGCTATAAGCGGATTGTCGGACGGTCTGCCCTTTGCTTCATATATTTTTTTTACCGCTTCGCCGTCAAGCGCGTTCGCGCCCAGACCGTAAACGGTTTCCGTAGGAAACGCCACAAGACCGCCGGTATTAATCACCTTAGCGGCCTTGGAAAAAATGGCTTTATTTAACTGCGGATCATTGTAATCTACCGTTAGTATTTCTGTTTTCAATTGAAATCACTTTCTTTTAAAGTCACTTTCTTATCCGAAAATCACTTTATTATTCCGCAGCTGCGGTATTTGCATGCTTGCCGCAGCACTTCTTATATTTAAGACCGCTGCCACATGGACAAGGATCGTTTCTGCCGACCTTTGCGTTCGGGTTGATATATGTGCCCGAATTCTTCTGTTCTTTATAGTATTTCTTCATTTCTTCTTCCTTGAAGATGTTTTTCCACTGGGGAAGAGAATAAAGATGATCTGCCTTGTACTCTACCATTTTTTTGTAAAGTGTGGGGAAATCTATCTTGATGGTAACTTCCGTTTCTTCTTCAAGATGCTCGATATCTATACGGGGTTCCTGTGTTTCGTTAATGCCGTCGATAAAGCCGATGATATAAACAGGTGTCATATCATAGCGTTCTGCAAGCTGCTTAACAGTACCCTTGATCTCTGTCGTCTTGTTTTCAAGGATAGATTCATATATCTTCTGTTCCTGCGGCATATACTCGTCCCAAACGCGCTCATTTGTTCTGCCGTCTCTGTTATAAGCCGCACCAAACCATTGTTCATATAATGTCATAAATAATTTCCTCCCGAATATAATTTACGGTAATTATT
>JAGAHK010000376.1 GCA_017627115.1 Bacillota bacterium
AGCTTAAGTCCGATTATTTAATTCGCTTACTATAAATTCAAAAAACAAAGTATCCTTAAATCGGCGTTTTCCTAAATAAACAAAAAATTGAAAGGATGAAACAAATGAAAATTCTGCGCAGTATAACAGCAGGTATCGTACTCGCACTTGCAGCCTGCACCACAGCTTTTGCAGCAAGCGCAAGTTATTCGGGCAAAGCCGAATATGTATCAAAAGGAAAAGTACTATCGGGTGATACTATCGAAATAAAGCTCAACGCAAACGAAACAGAACCTATGAAAGACTGTATAAAAATATCACTCAACGGTGCAAAATGGGACAACTACAAGGCAAACGGCCGCATAGTACCCGGTGTGAACTACACAAAAAGCAGCAGCAATGAATTGGAGCTGCACCTTGAACCCACTGAAGAAATGCTCAAAAAGGGGCTTACATTTAAAATGCCGCTTACCTGCACGGTAACGGAAAACCTTGAAAAGATAAACGCCGTTATCAGCTGGGGTCTGCCCGAATATACCGACAAGGAGCTGACAGTCGCAAAAGTAGCCACAAGCTACGCTTACCGTGACGGTGATATAAAGCAGCATAAAAAAGGTGACAAGATATATGTCAGCGCAGGCAGGGTAACATATAATCAGCTGAAAATAAAAATACTCTCACGCGATGTGGAAAGACTGCGCAACAGTATAACCGTAACGCTTGACGGCGCCGAATGGACCGACTACGACAACGACGGCAAAGTATCCAACAACCGCTCAAAATACACCAGATACCAAAAACTAAACAAAAACACGATAAAGATAATCAACGATGTATACGAGGACAACGCCCTTGTTTACGACAACTACCTTACACTGCCGCTCACAGGCACGATAACGGGCACAGGCGAGATAAAAGCCATAGTGGACTTTGGCGTGAGCGATATAAAGAAAAGCGAAGTAGTGTTTGCTCGCTGTGTTGACGGCACGGTGGCGCTTTCCTCATCTTCTCCGAACACTCCCGTAGATGTGCGCGGCAAGGTATCGGATGTGACCATAACGGATACTTCCACACAAGGCTACGGCTGGGACAAGAAAATAACTCTCAAACTTAATTTCGGCTATCATTTTGCCGAAGCCCCCATTATGGAATGTACGGGCAAATTCAAGGACAAGTGCAAAATAGAGGTCAGCAAGACCGACAGCAAACAGTGCATAATCCACATATACAATGCCGAAAAAGGCAGCACGGGCACGATAGAACTTAAAAACATAGTTATAGAACGCGCCGAAAACAATGTACCCAACAAGCCCGAAGTGAAGATGACACTTAATGCAAGCGGTTGGGAGGAATACGAGTCTTCCGCACAGATAGCCGCATACACGGCAGGCACGGAATATTTCCAGGACTATCTCAAAGCCACTACAAACGGCGGCGCACAGGCCAATAAAAGCTATGCCTTCCTCAACCGAATAACTTTTACCGACAATTCCTCGCGCAGTTACAAAGAGGGCGACAGGATAGAGATGGAGGTCGACAGCGATTTCACCTGGTTCACGCAAGGCAAACTGCCCACACTTACCCCATCGGGCAAATTTGCGGATGCCTGCGCCTTTGAGTACGACAATGCGGCAAAATCAAAAGCATATATAGTATTTACAAAAAACATACCCGCAAATACAGACGGCACTATACTGCTTGACGGCGCAGTGCTTGAAAGAAAAAGCGACAAGGATGTTGATACGGTCCATATGAATACGGGCATACAGAGCATCGGCAAGGAAAGCTATGTAAATATGCAGGTCGCAAAGTTTACATCCCTGCTGACAAAAACACCCGAAACAACAGTCACCGAAGCCTCGACCGAAGCGACAACGGCGGATGTATCGGGCGACGGTGTAAAACTCACCGCAGCAGTACGAATATATGAAGCGCTGAAAGCTGCATTATCCGATCTGTTCTGATCTGTTATGTCATTAAAAAAATTATTTAAAAGAATTTATAGGAGAAATTTTTATGGGGAAATATTTTGAAAATGTAAAAAAGAACTTCGGTTTTGGCTGTATGCGCCTGCCAATGAACGGGAATAAAGTTGATGATGAGCAGTTTATCCGTATGGTGGATGAATTTATGGCAAACGGCTTCAACTATTTCGATACAGCGCGCGTATATCTCGGAGGCGAGAGTGAAAAGGCACTCAAACGCTGCCTTACCTCGCGTTATCCGAGGGAGAGTTTCGTGCTTACGGACAAGCTTTCGACCGAATGTTTTGAAACGCATGAGGAGATAAGACCGCTGTTTGAAAGTCAGCTCGAAGCCTGCGGCGTAGATTACTTTGATTTTTACCTTATGCACGCACAGGGCGCAAGGATATACGGAAAGTACAAAAAATGCCGTGCCTACGAGACCGCCTTTGAGCTGAAAAAAGAGGGCAAGATCAGGCATGTGGGGCTGTCTTTTCACGACCGTGCGGAAGTACTTGATGAGATGCTCACCGACTACCCCGAAATAGAATTGGTACAGATACAGCTTAATTACGTTGATTTTGAGGATGCTGCGGTACAGAGCAAAAAAGTATACGATATATGCCGCAAGCACAACAAACCCATTGCGGTAATGGAACCCGTAAAGGGCGGAAGCCTTGTGAATCTGCCGCAGGAAGCTAAAGACGTATTCGATGCGCTTGCAGGCGGCAGCTATGCAAGCTATGCACTGCGCTTTGCGGCAGGCTTTGACGGCATAATGACCGTACTTTCGGGCATGAGCGATATGGAGCAGATGCAGGATAATATAAGAACGATGAAAGACTTTAAGCCGCTTGACAAAAACGAGCTTGAAGCAGTGCAGAAAGTATGCGGTATTTTCCGTTCAATGCACCTTATCCCCTGTACAAGCTGCCGATACTGCATAGCAGGCTGCCCGAAAAAGATATCCATACCCGACCTTTTCTCCTGCTATAATGCAAGGACGCTTTATCACGATTGGAACCAGGGCTATTACTACAGGAAGGTTTACACGGTAAACAACGGCAAGGCATCCGACTGCATAAAATGCGGCAAGTGCGAGAATATCTGTCCGCAGCATCTGGAAATACGCTCACTTCTTGAAGATGTGGCAAAGGAGTTTGAAGTATGACATTACAACAGCTTAAATATGCTATAACCATTGCCGACAGCGGTTCGATGAACGAGGCGGCAAAGCGGCTTTTTATATCCCAGCCCAGCCTTTCGGGCACTATACGCGAGCTTGAAAACGAGATAGGTATGGA
>JAGAHK010000377.1 GCA_017627115.1 Bacillota bacterium
ACTAAACTTATCTTTACCTGACCCGATCTCCGTAACATAAAAACATCATGCAAACGGACTGTCGTCATCATCCGCATATCCGCCTTCGCTCTGTGCAATATCGGGCGGTATATCAATATGCGAATCGGCAGCTTCCAGGTTTGCAAACTGCGTATACTGTCCGAGCCAGCGCAGATTTATCGTTCCCGTAGGTCCGTTTCTGTGCTTTGCGATAATAACTTCCGCCTGACCCGGTACCTCGCTGCGCTCCTTTGTGTAATAATCATCCCTGTACAAAAAGCATACTATATCCGCATCCTGCTCGATAGCACCGCTGTCTCGCAGGTCGGAAAGCACGGGACGGTGATCCGTACGGCTGTCCGGACCGCGGCTCAGCTGCGAAAGCGCAATAACAGGCACGTTTATCTCACGCGCTACCGCCTTTAACGATTTTGATATAAAGGCAACTTCCTGCTGCGCAGAATCCCCGCGTCTGCCCGTACCGCCGTTCATAAGCTGCAAATAGTCGATAACTATAAGACCGAGATCCTGCTCCATTTTCAGCTTGCGGCATTTTGCCAAAAGCTGTGTGGGAGTGATGCCTGCGGTATCGTCAATATATATCGGCGCCTCCGACATAATGCCCATACCGTCTATAAGGTTCTGCCAATCCTCGGTCGAAAGTTTGCCTGTACGCACTTTCTGCGAGTCCACCTTTGATATGCTGCAAAGCAAACGATGACCAAGCTGTTCGCTTGACATTTCCAGCGAAAAAATAGCTGTTGTGACCTTGCCGTACACTGCCGCATACTGCGCTATATTCAGCGCAAAAGCCGTCTTTCCCATTGAGGGACGCGCCGCAACAAGTATAAGGTCGGAATCGTGCAGACCGCTTGTTTTCATATCAAACTCGGTAAACCCCGTTTTTATGCCCGTGATGACACCGGTTGAACGGTTTGCCTTTTCGATATTGTCAAGCACATTGCTCAAAACTTCGTTTATATGTATAAAGTCTTCGTTTTTGCGCTGCTGCGTTATGTCGAATATACGCTGGTTTGCAAGAGCAAGCATTTCATCGACATTTTCCACCGCACCGAAGCCGGCATCACTTATCTCGCCGCTTGCACGTATAAGGCGGCGCCTTACGGAATTATCCGAAACTATATTAACATAAGTTTCTGCCTGCACGGAGCTTGCCAGCAGACCTGCAAGATAAGCCACATACTGCTGACCGCCCGCCTTTTCGAGCGTGCCTTTTTCAGCAAGACGATTTTTTACCGTGATATATTCAATATGTTTGCCGCTGTTGTATAACTCGATTATCGCAAGATAGATCTCCCTGTTTGCAGGAGAATAAAAATCATCTCCGCCAAGTTTTTCCACGGCAGTGCGAACACCCTCACTATCGCAGAACATACAGCCCAAAACTGCCTGTTCTGCATCATCGTCATGCGGTGGTGTTCGGTGCACATATTTATTTTCCATTTCCGCAGAATTGTTTTCGGGCATTTTAAACTCCTTTTAAGCTTCCTCAACTATAACTTTAAGCGCAGAACTTACCTTTGGGTGAAGTTTTACCGTAACGCTTGTTTCGCCAAGTGCCTTTATAGGTTCTGCGGATATTTTCTTTTTATCTATCTCCAAGCCCTGCTCTTTGAGCGCAGCGGATATTTCCTTGTTTGTTACTGCGCCGAAAAGCTTGCCGTTGTCGCCCGTTTTAACTTTGATAACGACCTTTGTTTCTTCAACTTTTTTGCCGAGAGCCTGCGCCTGTTCAAGCAAAGCCTGTGCCTGCGCCGCCTCTGCCTTTTTCTTGTTGTCAAGGTGCTTTAAATTGTTGTCACCTGCCTCGACAGCAAGCTTACGCGGAAAAAGAAAATTCTTTGCATAACCGTCATTTGCGTTTATTATCTGATCCTTTTTTCCGACACCTTTTATATCCTGTAAAAGTATAACTTTCATTTTAAAAACTCCTTTAATTCTCTTTTAAATATTCATCTATGGTATCTTTAAGCATATCTATCGCTTCGTTTACCGTAACACCTTTCACCTGCGTCGCCGCGCCGTTCTGATGTCCGCCGCCGCCCA
>JAGAHK010000378.1 GCA_017627115.1 Bacillota bacterium
CTGCATATTTATATGAATTACCGTTTTTTTCGGT
Organism: Bacillota bacterium; assembly: GCA_017627115.1. Classification (GTDB taxonomy): domain Bacteria; phylum Bacillota; class Clostridia; order Lachnospirales; family CAG-274; genus RGIG4310. The sequence continues at coordinate 35 of JAGAHK010000378.1, forward strand.
AAAACTCAAAGGATGGTGGCAAAATGAAAATACTTGTTACGGGTGGTCTTGGATATATAGGCTCGCACACCGTAGTGGAGCTTCTTAATATAGGCCATGAAGTTGTGGTAATAGACAATTTAAGCAATTCAAAACCAAAAGTAAAAGATATTGTTGAAGATATCACGGGCAGAAAATTTGATTTTTACGAATGTGATATACGCGACAGAGAGGGTCTTGACAAGGTGCTTGATGCTCATAAAGTTGACTGCTGCATACACTTTGCGGGGCTGAAAGCTGTCGGAGAATCCGTGCGTGAACCTTTAAAGTATTATGAAAACAATATCGCAGGCACAGTAAACCTGCTCAAAGCGCTTTCTGCACATAACTGCAAAAATATTATCTTTTCATCTTCCGCAACGGTTTACGGCGACCCTGCTGAAATTCCCATTACAGAGGAATGTCCGAAAGGGCAGTGTACCAACCCGTATGGCTGGAGCAAAAGTATGCTCGAGCAGATACTTTCCGATACAAGAAACGCAGATAAGGAGTGGAATGTCGTTCTTTTAAGATATTTCAATCCTATCGGTGCGCATCCCTCGGGAAGAATGGGCGAAGACCCCAACGGCATTCCCAATAATCTTATGCCGTACATAACACAGGTGGCTATCGGAAAACGCGAAAAACTCGGCGTTTTCGGCAATGATTACGATACTCCCGACGGTACGGGTGTCCGCGACTATATCCATGTTGTCGATCTTGCAAAGGGTCATATAAAAGCCCTTGATGCAATAAGCAAAAACTGCGGTCTTGAAGTTTATAACCTCGGTACGGGCAGGGGTTATTCCGTGCTTGAAGTTGTGCAGAATTTTGAAAAGGCTTCGGGTGTAAAAATACCTTACGAGATCATGCCAAGACGTGCGGGTGATATTGCAACCTGCTATTCCGACCCCGCAAAGGCAGAGGAAAAACTCGGTTGGAAAGCCGAATTCGGCATTTTTGAAATGTGCCGCGATTCATGGAATTGGCAGTCAAAAAATCCGAACGGCTATGAGTAAGATATAATAAACAAATTGGAGATAAAATGACAACAGGATATATTCATTCAATTGAAACTTTCGGCCTTGTAGACGGTCCGGGCGTGAGGTTTATAGTCTTTCTTTCGGGCTGTGCTTTAAGGTGCAATTTCTGTCATAACCCCGATACATGGGCGCTTAAAACGGGTACGCCTATGACAGCGGAAGAACTTATAAAAAAAGCACTGCGCTATAAAAACTATTGGGGTGAGGACGGCGGCTTGACTGTCAGCGGCGGTGAACCGCTTTTGCAGACCGACTTTCTTATAGAGCTTTTTAAGCTTGCAAAACAAAACGGCGTGCATACCGTTATAGATACCGCGGGACAGCCTTTTACCCGTGAAGAACCGTATTTTTCAAAGTTTAACGAACTTATGGAACTTACCGATCTTCTTCTTCTTGACATTAAACATATAGATGATGAAGAACACCGCAGGATAACCGGTATGACAAACAAAAATATACTTGACATGGCGAAATATCTTTCCGATATAAAAAAGCCCGTGTGGATAAGGCATGTGCTTGTGCCGCAGTGGAGCGATAATGACGAATACCTTGAAAAACTTGCAGCTTTTATAGACGGCCTTGAAAATGTCGAAAGGGTGGAAGTGCTGCCGTATCATGATCTTGGTATGGCAAAATACGAGAAACTCGGTATTGAATACAAGCTGAAAGATATTCGTCCGCCCGATGAAGAACGCATTAAAAATGCCGAAAAGATTTTGCATATACACTAAACTTGTTTGGTTATAGGTTTGATATAAGAAAAACCTATAACCAAATATCATTTTTATATAATTTACAAAATTATATTTATTTGCTATAATGTTTTCATAGCAGGAAACGAAAAGATTTTTTTAAAACATATATTCCTACTTAAC
>JAGAHK010000379.1 GCA_017627115.1 Bacillota bacterium
GGAAACCGCGTTTTCGCCGAGGAGCAGACGAAGTCTGCATACTCTACAGACTTGCAAGTGTATCTTTGATGCACGCAGACAAGTCTGCTAATTGGCGAAAAACCTGTTTTTCGCCAGAGGGTGGAGCTTAATGCGACACCCTCAAATAATGCCTTTCATTACCAGCACCGTCATAATGCCCGTTGCAAGCAATATCGCCGCTACAATGTAAATGCCGATATTCGGTCTCACACCGCCGCTGCCGCGTGCTATCTCCACAAGCCCCGCTTTTCTCAAAGCCGTGATAACAGGCTTGTAAAGCATCAGCGTAAGCGCAGTATTAAGCACACCTTTTGCAAGGTTGAACGGCAGGAAAACAGGCAGCAGCATACCTGCCACCGCTTCACGCGGCACACCCATATAAATAGGCGTTATAAGATAATTCCACAAAAGCATAAAACAGGTACTTGCCGCAATACCCACTGCAAGACCGCCGACAGCGCCGCCTGCCGTGTGAAATTTTTTGTATACAAAGGCAGCCGTTGCCGCAAAAGTGCAGCTTGCAAGAAAATTCATAACAAAGCCTATAAAGCCCGTATCGCTAACGGTAAACATCTCCGCAAGTGCGACCACCAGCGACATAAAAAACGCAGGCACGGGACCGAGAATAAAGCCTCCCATAACAATGACCGTATCTTTCGGGTCATATGTAAGAAAATCCGTCACACGTATATGTATCAGCAGCATGGCAATATACGCCGCCGCACTCATCATACCCGTTGTAGTCAGTTTTTTCGTGTTCATTATATTTTCCTTCTTGATTATTACTTCTTATTTTTTAGTTTTCGGTTTTACTTTTTGATCAAAAATCATTCTTTCAGTTCAGCACCGTGCTCCAATGCTTCTGACCGTAAATATCCGTAAACATATACGTTATCTTCGCCTCGCCGACTTTGACGTTCACATCACTCAATTCAAGCTCTCCGCTCACCGTCATCGGCTGACCGATAAGATATGTGTTGTCATATTCGCCGTCATAAGTGTAATGGTCGCAGATAAATTCAAGCGTATCACCATCTTCAAGCGCCGCAAGGTTCTTTGCCTCTACCTCGCAGTCGCTTCCAAGATAATCATACTGCGCACCTGCGATATAGCCTATCGACTCCTCGCCCTCAAACACAGCTATCAGCTTTGCACGCTGGCCGTTAAGGATCACGGGGATATAGCCCGTTCTTACAATACCGTCACCCTCGCCTGCCGTATCGGTATGGTAATAGGCCACTATCTGACCGTTTACCGCAAGCCATGTCTTGTCCGTATCCGCCGTAAGGCTCTTGCCGTCAAAGGTATAGACATCATCAAGACCGAGATCAAAGAAACCGTCACCGTCATCAATAAACATATTTTTGTCTGTACACTGCACCAGCTCCCACTGCTGTTCACTCAGAGTGATCTTGCCGTCAGCCCACACAAGGTCGCTGTCGGAGAGCGTGTTGTTCAAAAGGTATTCCTCTACCTGCTCATCACTTACGACCGACCTGTCGGAAAGGAAATTCGTGTTCGATGCGTCAAGACCGCTTATCGAGCTGACATTACCCGTTACAAGGCTTGAAAGTACCTGCGATATAACATCCTGTCCCGCCTGCGACTGCACAGCCTGACCAAGAAGTGTCTCAAGCGGATTTGTTGTGCCGCCCGAAACGGCCTGACCGCTCACCTCCATTTTTGCAAAGCCCGATATGCACCTTGAATATTCTTCGTCCATACCTATCTGCTTGTATGTATTCACAATACGGTCTACCATTTTCGCACTTCTGTACGGGAAATAGATAGAAAGACCGCAGGCATTGGTCATATCGGATGATGTGCGGTTGTACTTTACCGCGCCGAGTATGGTCTGCGTAAGAGCCGCACCCTCTTCCGAGCCTAAATTTGAAGCAAGGTTCGCAAGATCGACCTGATCTATTTTTGAAGACACCGCAAATTCACGCGATGCACTTCTTGCGTTTGAAACAACCGCATATTTTTTGTCGGAAATAAGAGCTGCCGTTGATGTCGAAAAGTCCTTTATAGCCGCAGGCAGCGTGTTTGCCGCCTCCGCAAGGTCAACCACCGAAAGCGTGGTCTTCTGACCCCTGCACTGCTGCGCACAGGTAGCCACAAAATCGTCACAGATATTTTTGCCTATCTCTATAGTCGGCATACCCGTATCCTGCGCAAGCTTTGTAAGCCAATTTGTGTAATACCAGCCCACACCGGGTTCCGTCTCCTCCGAAGCTATCATATAATCGCCGTATTTTGAAAGCATCAGCGCATTTTCCGCCGTTGCCATAAGACAAGCATCAAAGCCGATAAAATCAAACTTCACACCGCCCGATGCAAGTGCCTTGTCAATGCCCGCAAGTGTCATTGAACCGCTTGCTGCGTGCTTTTGGTCATAGCCGTAGCCCGTTACGCTGCCGCCGCCGTGATCCCAGAATATAAGCTCGTTTCTGTTTGCGGGGTAATTGTTCGCACAGTATTTTATAAAACCGCTCAGCGTGTTAGGGTCGGTCATCGCCTTGTCTCCCTCGTTTTCGGAAAGACGTGTAAGCCCGCCGTTTGCCACCTTGTATATCTGATTTGTACGGTTTGAAATAGCGCTTGTTTTCCACTGCTCACAGCCGCCCGTATAAACAATGATATTCACATTGTCGTTAAGGCTTGCCTTTGCCATTTCGGCAAGGTCGTTCGATGCCATGCCGTATTTGGACTCAAGGTCGGTACCGCACATATATACCATTATAGTTACCTTGTCGGTGCCGTCGCCTTTTATATTTGTATATTTATCACGCGAGCCGTCCGCAACTGTGGTTATCAGCTTTCCCGTATTGTTCAGCCCGTCTGACCATGCCGCATTTGATGCCGTTGAAGACAGAACCGAGAATAACGAACCCATACCGCCCAAAGCATCCTGCCCCGTGCTTACCTCACCACCGCCCGAGCCGTTGTTGAGCACTCCAATGCCGCCCGCGCCGCCGAAAATGACAAGAATGATAAGCATAATTATCTTTGAAAGTCCGCCGCCCGAGTTTCTCTGTCCGCCGCCCGAGCCGCCGTTCGAGCCGTGCCCTGTACCCACGGGACCCGTGTTGAGTCCGCTGCCGCGTTTTTCAAGCCCGTGTCCGTCACCCGTTACGTGTTTTTTCCTGCCTGTCGGTCTGTTATCCATATAATACCTCCGTATATTTACACAAACACCGATTATCAATATACATTCATTATACTCCGAAATCAATAATTATTCAACACTTTTGTTTTTCAGCTTTTTTCGTCTTCTTTTTTCTGCAAAATATCTATCGCCTGTGTTATGGCTCTCGGTATCGGCACCCCCATAAGTGCGGCATTTTCTATAATGCTTATGGTTTCGTTAACTATAAAGGCAATGACCGCGGCATCCTTTATAAATGTTGAACCCACCGTTATATCGAGCCTGCACGCCACCAAAACCACAAGCAGCATAACGCCCTTGCGGCACAGACCTTTCCACCCCGCACGGCTTTCAAGCGCACCGTTTTCGGACTTTGCGGACTTGTGGAAAACGCCTGCCACCACCATGCCCGTTATATGATCTATCATCATAAATATGATAAGTGTAGTCAGCGCGCTGTCCCAGCCTCCAAAAAGACGGGCTATAAATGCCCCCGCAACTCCGAATACTGTACATAAACTTTCTTTCATTTTCATCCCTCCAAAGCTTTATTAGGTGTTACGGTTTTATTCTAATCAGCAAAAACTGCCGTTTACTGCCATGCTCAAAAAAAGGCAAGCCCCAAACGGAACATTCCACGCATAAAAAAACACCCCCGCCGCTTTATGCGGCAAGGATGCCTTTATACATTTTATGCCGCGGCACACAAAAGCCGCCATCATACCTCTTCTTTAAAAATATCCTCTTCAAAAACGCCCTCTTCTTTAAAAAGTTCCTCTCGAAACACAGCTTCTTCATACCTTATATCTTTGCCGTGTCTGTGCCTGCCCAGCGCCTTGTAAAAACAGTATGTAAAATCCACCCCGTAGCAGAGCATAGCCGCCATACCAAGCCATTTTCCGTAATGTATATAATACATATCCACTATATGTACGACCACGGGATGCAAAAAGGCAACAAGCGCAACCGCCATAACGCCCCAGCAGACAGTGCTTTCAAGACAGATAACTCCGTGATAATTGAACGGTCTGCTGCGGTAATCCCACCAGAAGCTGCCAAAAAGCCGTGTCATCACCCCTGCCGTTATTATCTCCAGCAAGGTCGCCGAGACCGCACCTATGATAAACAGCTGCAAATATCCATGTGCGGCAGGTGCAATAACATACTGCACGCCAAAAGCCCCCACACCGTAAATTATACACAGGGGACAATGCGCAAACCCACGGTTAAGAACAAGCTTTCGTGTCTGAAGCGAAAGCACGATACATTCAAAAATATAACCAAGAAAACTGTAAATAAAAAAGCAATTTAAAAAGAAGCAGAAATCCATTCCAAAATAATCCCTGAACATAAGATCACCTTCTTTTATGTTAAGAATTTATGTCTATAAACTCACCATACCCCCAAAACCACTTCCTACTTACATAATACAAAAAAACACATAAAAAATCAAGAAAAATTTTATTTTGAGTTTTTTCATTTTTTAAGAGAAAAATTATTGTTTACGTTAGTAGTAGAGTTGCATTAGCCTTGGCTCCCCTTCTTTCAGGGGAGCTGGCGCGGCTTGCCGCGACTGAGGGGTTTTCGAGTGTTGATGCTCACCGTTACACAACACTAAAGCCGTTGCAAATAAACCCCTCCACCACGCTGCGCGCGGTCCCCCTCCCCTAACCGCTTACGCTAAAGGGGAGGCAAGACTAATGCAACGTCTTTTCTTTTCTAAAGTAACTTAAAGCGTCGCAGACTTTAATCCGCAGGCGGAAACCGCGTTTTCGCCGAGGAGCGAACAAAGTTCGCATACTTTACAGGCTTGCAAGTGACGCCGCAGGCGGCGCGCAGACAAGACTGCAAATTTGGCGAAAAGCCTGCTTTTCGCCAGACAGGCGAGCGGAGCGATGCCGCCATAAACAATAATTTAACAAACTATCAAACAATTTTGTTTTTCCAATTTATAGCCAATAATCATACATTCAAGGAATATATCAAAGAAAAAACAGGAAAACTCAAAAAATTTTATTTATACAAAAAAATATACAAAAAGGGGCTGCCGCGTTTAAACATTACGTTTATATCTGCGACCAACCCCTTTAAAACTACTTTATCGTTATCAGCGGTTTCCCTATACTTCTTTCAAACTATACTTCTTTCAAAGCAAGATACTTTTTTCTTATTATCTCGTATAACTTCTGTGTTGCGGCGGCATCAAAATACGCCCTGTGCGCATTTTTCAGCTCAATGCCGAAATAATTTGTCAGATATTCAAGGTTGTGCCTTGCACACTCCTTGTTATAGCGCCTGCTCAGGCTCAATGTATCTATTGCGGGATTTTCTATGCTTATTCCCGCCCTCTGCGCACTCGCAAGCAAAAAGGACATATCAAAAGAGGCGTTATGCGCAACAATAGGCAGATCGCCTATAAACTCAACAAAATCAGGCAGAACATCCTCGATATATGGCTGACCCGCCACCATTTCATTTGTTATATGCACCTTTTGTCTTATAAAGCTTGTTATATGCTGTTTCGGGTCGATAAGCGTGGTAAAAGTATCGCTTACCTCATCATCCTCCACCTTTACTGCGCCTATCTCTATTATACGGTTGGCAAAGCAGTTCATGCCCGTTGTTTCAAAATCCAGCACAACATAGCTTGCCGCCTCGGGTTCTCTTATCTTCACATACTTCGGTCTGTCCGTTTCGACCGACGGCTGTTCGCGCTTTCTGCGCAGTTCTTCGGGTATGCGTTGCGGTCTGTAATTAAAAAACTCGTTTTTGTTTGGGTCGGATTTCCTTATAAAGTAATCCATATAGCCGCTCATATCCTCACCCTCTTATTTAAAAGTTCTGAACAGGCCTATAACTTTTCCGAGTATTTTTATATCCCTTACGATAATAGGCTCATAAGCATCATTTTCAGGCTGAAGACGCACAAAATCCTTTTCGCGGAAAAAGCGTTTGCAGGTCGCCGAATCATCAAGCAGCGCAATGATGATATCACCGTTGTTTGCGGTGTTCTGCTGATTTACAAGCACAAGATCGTTATTGAAGATACCGCAGTTTATCATACTGTTGCCGCGTATGCGCAGCATAAAGGTATCATTGTTTTTAAGATAGTCAACAGGCATCGGAAAATAGCCCTCTAAATTTTCCTGCGCAAGTATGGGCAGACCTGCCGTTACCGTACCGATTATCGGCACATTTGCGTATTCAATATCATTCTGCGGCTCCGCATTGTTGTAGAAATTATCCTCAAGTATCTCGATACAGCGGTTTTTTGACTTTGAACGCTGTATATAGCCCTTTCTTTCAAGCGTTTCAAGCTGCGCGTGTACGCTCGATGTGGACGAAAGCCCCGCCGCATTGCCTATCTCGCGTATACTCGGCGTTATGCCCCTTGTGCGTATCTCGTTTTTGATAAAATCATATATAAGCTGTTGTTTAACAGTTAAACTTTCCATACCGCTCAACCTTTCCATACCGGTCAATAATTCTTAACGACCGTTCTTCACCGATCAATTTACCGATCAATCCACCGAAAATTCGTTCTAATATCATTTTACCGCATTTACGCAAAAAAGTAAAGCTTTTTTTGATTTTTATTGAATTTTAGGCAAAATCGTTCAATTACCCCATAGTATGTCATATGAATTTTTGTTCGATTTTTATATATTTTTCGTCCTATTTTCGATAAGCTGAGTTCAAGGCACAAAAAAGCTGTCGAAACC